>SKIE01000142.1 GCA_007116585.1 Wenzhouxiangella sp.
TTCGGTCTGGAGGCTGCCAATGCCGGAGAAGTGCTCTCCAACGATGAGGTCGAGGCCGAAGCGGCGGCCTGGCGCGCGGAAATTCGTCGCAAGCTGGCTGACCCGACGGCGTGAAGCTGGTTTGGTCTCGGCCTGCCGCCGCTGACCGCCGGGAGATTCGCAGCTGGATCGCCCAAGACAATCCGGCAGCCGCTCTGCGTCTGGATCAACGGCTTTCGGAGGCGGCTCAGCACCTCGTCGATCATCCCGATTTAGGCCGGCCCGGTCGTTTACCTGGTACACGCGAATTGGTCATACATCAAAATTACATTCTGGTATATGACCTGACTGAAGAACTCGTGCGCGTATTGCGGATTCTGCATGCGGCCAGGCAATGGCCTGTCGGCGAGCTCGAGTAGTCAGGTCGCCTCGGGTTCGGTTTCTTCGAACAGGGTCGCGTGATCAAGGCTCAGATCGATGCTGGAAAGTTCCAGCGGAGTATCGCCTTGCGGGGCGTGCCGCACCCACTGGTTTTCCGTTTTGCGCCGGTACAGTTCCCGGCGGCTGCTTTCGGTGTCGATGAGCAGTTTCATCTGGGACGCGTAGACCCGTTGGGTCGTGATCAATTTGATCGTCAGGGTCAAAGACTGCCAAAGGCCTCGGGCAGCAGTTCCGGCAAGCTGTAGCTTTTGAAAATCGAGCCCGTATCGTCGATTAAGTGGACGCGGGTGTGCTCGTCGCCGAATTCGTGGATGCGCTGGCGGCAGTCGCCGCAGGGCGGGCAGGGGTTTGGGCCTGGGCCGAGAATCCAGACTTCGCGGATGCGTTTTTCCCCGGCACTGATCAGCGCGCTGATGGCGCCGGCCTCTGCACATACCGACTTGTAGTGCGCGGTTTCGACGTTGCAGGCGCAGAACAGCTCGCCGGTGTCGCTGACCAGCAGGGCGGCAACCGGGTGGGCGGAATAGGGCACATAGGCGTTGGCCTGCGCGGTCTTGAGTCTCTGCAGATAGGCGTCAGGCGCCCGTGTTTCGAAAGCGGTGTCAGTCATGTTCGGCCGAATCTCGCATCAGCGCGTCCAGGGCGATCTCGATCATTCCATGAAAGCTCTGCTCACTGTCGGTGCTGGTCAGGGTCTCGCCGGTCACGATGTGATTGGCCACTGTGCAAATGGCCAGCGCCCGCGCGCCAAGTTCGGTCGCCACGCCATATAGCCCGGCCGCTTCCATCTCCACGCCGACGAAGCGATAGCGCCGCAGCAGGTCGATATAGCGCTCATCGGGCGCGTAGAACAGATCGCCGGAAAACAGGTTGCCGACCTGGACGGGAATGCTCTTGGCCTGGGCTACCGCGTGGGCGTGGCGGGCCAGGTCGAAGTCAGCAATGGCGGCCAGGTCATGGCCCAGAAAGCGGCTGCGGTTGACGCGTGAGTCGGTGCTGGCACCGAGCCCGATCACTACATCGCGCAGTTGAGCACCGTCGGCCACCGCGCCGCAGGAACCCACCCGCACCAGGCGCCTGACGCCGTACTGGCTGATCAGTTCATGGGCGTAAATCGACATGGAAGGAATGCCCATGCCGCTGCCCATCACCGAAATTGGCTGGCCCTGGAAGGTGCCGGTGTAGCCGAGCATGTTGCGCACCCGGTTGAACTGGCGCGGGGCATCCAGAAAGCGGTCGGCGATGGCTTTGGCGCGCAGCGGGTCGCCGGGCAGCAGGATGGTGTCGGCGATATCGCCGGGAGCGGCTTCAATATGCAGGGTAGCCATAGTCGTCTCAGGTCAGTGCAGAAAGCTGCGGCCGTCGGCCAGTGCTTGCAGATTCAGATGTTCGGCAACGGTCTGGCCGATATCGGCGAACGTCTCGCGCGCGCCGATGGAGCCCGGCTTGAGGCCAGCGCCGAGGGCTAGAATCGGCACATGCTCGCGCGTGTGTTCTGTGCCTGTAAAGGTTGGATCGCAGCCGTGGTCGGCGGTCAGGATCAGCAGGTCGTCGGGCCTTAGTCGATCCAGCAGCTCGGGCAGGCGGCGGTCGAAGGCTTCCAGCGCATCGGCATAGCCTTGCGGGTCGCGGCGGTGGCCATAGAGCATGTCGAAGTCGACGAAGTTGGTCATGACCAGGCTGCCGTCGCCGGCCAGCTCCAGCGCGCCCAGGGTCGCGTCGAACAGGGCCATATTGCCGTCGGCCTTGATCTCGCGGCTGATGCCGGAGTGGGCGTAAATGTCGGCGATCTTGCCCACGGCCAGGACTTCGCCGCCGGCCTCGACCACCCGGTTGAGCATGGTCGGCGCCGGGGGCTTTAGGCTGTAGTCCTTGCGATTGCCCGTGCGCACGAACCCGGCCTGCGCATCGCCAGTGAACGGGCGGGCAATGACCCGGCCGATGTTGTAGGGCATCAGCAGCTCACGCGCGATGCGGCAAAGCTCATACAGGCGCTCCAGGCCGAAGCTTTCTTCATGAGCTGCGATCTGGAATACCGAATCGGCCGAGGTATAGACGATGGGCTGGTCTGTTGCGACATGCTCTGAGCCCAGCCGGGCAATGATTTCGGTGCCTGAGGCATGACAGTTGCCGAGCACGCCGGGCAAGTCGGCGCGCTCGATCAGCTCGGTCAGCAGCTCCGGTGGAAAGCTGTTTTCGCGTTCGCGGAAATAGCCGAAGTCAA
>SKIE01000269.1 GCA_007116585.1 Wenzhouxiangella sp.
AGGTCAATCTCGTCAGCCACTTTGCGGCGGCCGAAGACGAGGCCGGCAGGCTGTCGGCAACACAGATGGCGCGTTTCGACCGGGCGGTGGACGGTCTGGACGGCGAGCACTGCCTGGCCAACTCGGCCGCCATCCTCAACCATCCGGCCTCGCACCGGCACTGGGTGCGGGCCGGCATCCTGCTCTACGGCGTCTCGCCACTGCCCGGCCGCACAGGGACGGACTTGGGCCTGAAGCCGGCCATGACTCTGGAAGCCGGGCTGCTGGCGGTCAATCGCGTGCCGGCCGGCGACAGTATCGGCTATGGCGCCCGCTATATTGCCAGTCGGGATCTGCGCGTCGGCGTTGTCGGCATTGGCTACGGCGACGGTTATCCGCGCAGCGTGGCCGACGGCACGCCAGTGCGCGTTGGTGACGCGCTGTGCCCGGTGGTCGGGCGCGTTTCCATGGACATGGTCACCATTGATCTGAGTGAGGCGCCTGAGGCCGCCATTGGCGACCCGGTCATCCTGTGGGGACAGGGCCTGCCGATCGAGCTTGTGGCCGAGGGCGCCGATACCATTCCCTACGAACTGGTCTGTCGCGTGACCCGGCGGGTCAGGTACCGGTCGCTGCCGTCGCGTGAAGTGAGCGCCGACGCGGCGCGGCCGATTCGGCTCGTGCGCTAGAATAGCGAGCGTTGCAGCAAATCGAACCCTAAGCCTATGCCCGGAAAGCTCTACATCAAGACGCACGGCTGCCAGATGAACGAGTACGATTCGGAGAAGATGGCCGACGTGCTGGCCGCTTCGCATGGTCTGGAACTGACCGACTGTGTTGACGAGGCTGACGTCATTCTGGTCAACACCTGCTCGATCCGGGAGAAGGCGCAGGAGAAAGTGTTTTCCCAGCTGGGCCAGTGGCGCCCGCTCAAGGAGCGCCGGCCCGGCGTGATCATTGGCGTTGGCGGTTGCGTGGCCAGCCAGGAAGGCGAGGGCATCCGCCGCCGCGCGCCGTTCGTGGATCTGGTGTTCGGCCCGCAGACCATTCACCGACTGCCAAAAATGGTTGACCAGGTGCGTGATCAGGGCGCAGCGGCCATCGACATCAGTTTTCCGGAAATCGAGAAGTTCGATCATCTGCCGGCGCCGGGCGCGCGTGGCGCGAGCGCCTTTGTGTCCATCATGGAGGGCTGCAGCAAGTACTGCTCGTTTTGCGTGGTTCCCTACACCCGGGGCGAGGAAGTCAGCCGGCCGCTGGATGATGTCATCGCCGAAGTGGCCGACCTGGCTTCGCAGGGCGTGTGCGAAATCAATCTGCTGGGGCAGAACGTCAACGCCTATCGCGGCCCGATGCATGACGGCGGCACGGCCGATCTGGCGCTGCTGATCCGCTACGTGGCCCATATGGACGGGGTAGAGCGCATTCGCTTCACCACCTCGCACCCGGTCGAGTTCAGCGATAGCCTGATCGACGTGTTCGGCGACGTCCCGGAACTGGCCAACTACCTGCATCTGCCGGTGCAATCGGGCTCGGACCGCATCCTGTCGCTGATGAAACGTGGTCACACCCGACTGGAATACAAGCAGAAGATCCGGCGCCTGCGCGAACTGCGCTCTGATATCGCCCTGTCTTCCGATTTTATTGTCGGCTTCCCCGGTGAAACCGAGCAGGATTTCCAGCAGACGCTGGATCTGGTCAAGGAACTGCAGTTCGACCAGAGCTTCAGCTTCGTGTATTCGGCGCGGCCGGGCACGCCGGCTTCAAGCTTCCCCGACAACGTCTCGCTGGCTGAGAAAAAAGAGCGCCTGCAGCGCCTGCAGGATCAGCTCAATCAGCAGTCCCGGGCGTTTTCCGATGCCATGGTCGGCAGCGTCCAGCGGGTTATGGTTGAAGGCTCAAGCAAGAAGGATTCGGCCGAACTGGCCGGTCGGACGGAGAACAATCGCGTCGTGAACTTTCCCGGGCCGGCGCATCTGGTCGGCCGAATGCTGGATGTGCACATCACGGCTGCCTTGTCCAACTCGTTGCGCGGTCGTCTGGCATCGGATGCCGACAGCGTGGCCGCCTGATGGCTGCTTCTTCCGTGTCGGCGGCTGAAACCGCCCTCACCCTGGAGCTGGAGCCGGACGACAACGAGCGTCTGGCCAATCTATGCGGTCAACTGGACGATCATCTGCGTCTGATTGAGAAGCGGCTGGGCATCAGCATCGCCGCACGCGGCAACCTGTTCCGGCTGGAAGGCGAGGTTGATGCCGTACAGGCTGGTCGCCGGGTCTTGCGCAAGCTTTATCGACAGGCCGAGCGTGAAATCCTGACGCCTGCGCTGGTCAACCTGCAGCTCCAGCAAGCGGGGCTGGAAGAAGACGAGTCGGCCGTGGAAGTGGCGATTCAGACCCGGCGCGGCATGATCCGCGGGCGCGGACCGAACCAGAAGCGCTATCTGGAGCGCATTGCGGCCAATGACGTCAGCTTTGGGGTCGGTCCGGCTGGCACCGGCAAGACTTTCCTGGCCGTGGCCTGTGCGGTCGATGCGCTGGAAAAAGACCGCGTGCAGCGTATTGTCCTGGTTCGGCCGGCGGTCGAGGCCGGTGAGCACCTCGGCTTTTTGCCCGGCGATCTGGCCCAGAAAGTCGACCCCTATCTGCGGCCGCTGTACGA
>SKIE01000328.1 GCA_007116585.1 Wenzhouxiangella sp.
ACGGTCAGCCTGCTGGACGAAGTCTGATAGGTCTTGTCCGCGCTCGGTGGCCTCAGGCGGCTGCGGCGACCTGGCGCACCAGATCAGCCACGATGTCAACGATCTGATCAATCTGATCGTCATCGATGATCAGCGGCGGCAACAGGCGGATGACGTTGCCGCGGGTGACGTTCATGATCAGCCCGCGCGCCATGGCCTGATCCTTGAGTTCGCCGGCCGCCTCCGTCAGCTCCACGCCGACCATCAGCCCGCGACCGCGCACCTCGACCACGCCGGGAAAGGACGCCAGCGCCGCGCGCAGGCCATTTTGCAGGCGCTCACCGGCCCGCTCGGCCCGGGCCGGGATGTCGTCTTCCTGCATCACCTCCAGCACTTCCAGCGCGACCCGGCAGGCCAGCGGATTGCCGCCAAAAGTAGTGCCGTGAGAGCCGGGCGGCAGCAGTGCGGCGACGTTCTCGCGGGCCAGGCAGGCGCCGATCGGCACGCCATTGCCCAGCGCCTTGGCCACGGTGATCACGTCCGGCAACAGACCGGGCTCGTGCTGAAATGCAAACCAGCGCCCCGTGCGGCCGATGCCGGCCTGGATTTCGTCCAGCATCAGCAGGGCGTCGTGGCGGTCACACAGGGCTCTGAGTGCAGACAGATAGCCGTCGGAAGGCACGCGCACGCCGCCTTCGCCCTGAACCGGCTCGACCAGCACCGCGACCAGCTCGGGATGTTGAGCGAAGGCCGCCGTGGCCGCATCGATATCATCAAAGGGGACGCGCACAAAACCATCCACCAGCGGCCCGAAACCGGCCTGAATGGCAGTATTGCCGGAGGCGCTGAGCGCGGCCAGGGTGCGGCCGTGGAAGCTGTCGCTTGCGACCAGCACGGCGGGTTGTTCAATGCCGCGGGCGTGGGCGTGACGTCGGGCCAGCTTGAGCGCGCATTCAATCGCTTCAGCGCCCGAGTTGGCGATGAAAGCCCGTTCCAGACCGCTGATGGCGGCCAGACGCTCGGCCAGCTGCTCCTGCTGTGGAATCCGAACAACGTTGGCGGTGTGAATCAGCCGCGAGGCCTGATCGGCCAGTGCCGCGCTGATACGCGGATGGGCATGGCCCAGGCTGCACACGGCAATGCCGCTCAGGGCGTCGAGATAGCGCCGCCCCTGGTCATCGAACAGCCAGGCACCCTCGCCACGAACCAGGGTGATCGGCATCCGCACATAGGTGTCAAACAAATGGCTCATGGCGCAGACCGCGGCAGTTTGGCTTGTAACAGGTGGCTGGCCGGAACCCCGAAGGCTCCGGTCAGCGTTAACGCCTGCGCGTCACTTCAGGCGCGAGGCAACAAACTCCCAGTCTACGACTTCCAGGAACGCCTCGACATACTTCGGCCGCGCGTTGCGGTAGTCAATGTAATAGGCATGCTCCCAGACATCACAGCCGAGCAGGGCGTGGCTGTTGCCGAGCAGTGGGTTTTCCGCGTTGGCGGTTGACGTGATCTCAAGCTTGCCTTCGGGGGTTTGCACCAGCCAGCCCCAACCCGAGCCGAAGCGCTTGACGCAGGCCTCGGTGAACTGTTCAACAAAGCGGTTGTAGTCGCCGAAGTCGCGCTGGATCAACTCTCCCAGCTTGCCGCCGGGTGTGCCGCTGCCATTGGGGGTCATGCATTGCCAGTACAGGTTGTGGTTCCAGATCTGGCCGGCGTTGTTGAACATCGGGCCCGAGGAGGTGCGGACAATGTTTTCCAGATCCTTGTCGGCAAATTCGGTGCCCTCGATCAGCTTGTTGAGGGTGGTGACGTAGGTCTGGTGGTGCTTGCCGTAATGAAACTCCAGCGTCTCGCGGGAAATGTTCGGCGCCAGGGCGTCCAGATCATACGGCAGGTCAGGCAGAGAAAAAGCCATGTCGGTCTCCTTCGGATTTAAGTAAAACAAAAAAGTATGCTTGACAACAATTCTTTCTAAGACCAATTCGGTCCCATTTCAAGATAGCAGCAAATGGTCAACGTCGGGGGGCTATTCAAGCTCCTGCAAATGACGCCAGCGGTTGACGATGGTGCAGAACAGGGTAGCCGTGCGTTCGGTGTCATAGGCCGCAGAATGGGCCCGGTCCTTGTCCCATTCCAGCCCGGCGGCGGCGACCGCGCGGGCCAGGACAGTTTGCCCATAGGCCAGCCCCCCCAGCGTTGCGGTATCGAAGCAGCTGAACGGATGGAAAGGGTTGCGCTTGAAACCGACCCGGGCAATGACTGCGTTTAGAAACGACAGGTCGAAGTGGGCGTTGTGCCCGACCAGGACGGCGCGTTTGCAGCCGGTCTCGCGCAAGGCCTGCCGGATCGGGTTGAGCAGCGATCGCAGGGCTGTGGGTTCGTCCACGGCCGGGCGCAGCGGGTGGTCGGGCCGAATGCCGTTGAATTCCAGCGCCGCCTGCTCTATGTTGGCGCCCGGAAACGGCTCGATATGACGGATCTGCACCGGCTCCGGATGCAGCCAGCCGTCTTCGTCCATGCCAATGATGCTGACCGCCAATTCCAGCAGCGCGTCGGTGGCCGGGTTGAAGCCGCCGGTTTCGACGTCGACGACCACCGGCAGAAAGCCGCGGAAACGTTGGGCGATTGCCGTCATTTGCGGTGGGTTCCGTGCTTCGCAG
>SKIE01000107.1 GCA_007116585.1 Wenzhouxiangella sp.
AAACACTTTCTCATCAGGTGTTGTCCTCTTGATTGGTTATTGTTGGGCCGACAGGCCTAATACAGCACCAGGCGATCGACGTCCATGGTGTAGGCCGAGGCCGCGGTATCGTTTTCGATGTCTTCGATATTGAGCGTGCCCTCCATCCAGAAGGCGTCCCAGATATTGACCATGGGAATGGGCTCGGCCAGTCGGCCGTAGATGATCTGGTTGGCCGGCGGCGGCGGCACGTGAATGCAGGCACCGAAATATGGCACCAGGAAAAACTCCTTGAGGTTGCCCCGGCCGTCGGTTTCAATCGGGACCACGAATCCGGGGATTCGCGCATCGATGCCATCGAGTTCAGGCATGGTGCGGAAAGACTGAAACGGCTCGGGCGCGCTGAAGCCGCTGTGGTCGATCTGAGCCGAATCTTCCAGCCAGGAATTGAATTCTTCTTCAGGCATCAACTCCATCCATTCCAGCTCGCGCAGTTCCGCCAGCACGCTGAGCGGCAGCAGCAGACACAGCGTAAACAACAACGGCTGACAGGGTAAACGAATCACTTTGCTCATGGAAAAACCTGTTGCGTGTAAACCTCGGATTCTACAGACAACGCCACTCCGCTACGGTTTCAGGTCTTCACCTGCATGCCGTCGGCCAGCGTGCGGCGATAGGCCATGAACGCGGGGACCAGCGCAATCAACAGGCCGGCAACAAAGATCAGTCCGAGCACGCCGAGCTGCCAGAGCGCCGGTGCGCTCAGGCCGATATGCAGACCCAGATTGGCCAACAACCAGGGCGCGGCCAGCACCTGTACGGTCACGGCCACTACTACGCCAAACCCGATACCGGCCGCGGCAATCAGGCCGGCTTCGAAGACCAGCAGGCTGGCAATCTGCCAGGGTCGGGCGCCGTTGGCGCGCAGGATCGCCATTTCACGGCGGCGCTCGCTCAAGGTGGTCAGCAGCACCGTCAGCATGCCCAGCAAACCCGCCAGCACCACCAGACCCGCCACAACCCGCAACACCAGTTCAGCCAACCCGGTAATGCGCCACAGTTGCTGCAGCGTAATCCCCGGCATGATGCCGGTCAGCGCTTCAGCGCGGTAGTCATTGACCCGCCGCTGCAAGCCAAACACCGCGGCCCGGGTATGCAGGCCGAGCAGGATCGCGGTGACCGCATTGGGGCGAAGTTCATCGGCCCGCCCCCGGGCCTGATCTGGATCAACCCCGGCGCCCGGGCGCTGAACCCCGCTCTCCCAGCCGATATGAATGGCACGATGAGCCGGCAGGCTGATGTAGAGCTGCTGGTCTACCGGCGTACCGGTCGGCGCCAGGATGCCGCTGATGGTGAAAGGGTGATCGTCGTGGCTTTGCAGCGCCACATTCCCGGTGCCGTGCGCGAGCACGATCTGATCGCCGATGCTGTAGTTGAGCTGGCGCGCCACTTGCGCGCCGACGACCACATCAAACAGGTCATCGAACGCGGCGCCTTGCGCCAGCGCCAGGGATTCGCGATTGCCAAATCGGTAGTGCTCAAAAAACTCACGGCTGGTGCCCATGACGCGAAAACCCCGGTGCGAATCACCCAGCGCCATGGGAATAGCCCACTCGACTTCGGCCAGGTCCTTGAGCTCGGTGTAGGTTTGCCATGAAATATCGTTGGTGGCATCGCCGATGCCGAACACCGAATACAGCAACAGCTGCACCGGCGCGGTCCGCGCGCCCACGATCAGGTCAACCCCCGACACCGACCGGTAAAAACCCTCGCGTACCTCGGTTCGCAACTGCTCGACCAGCACGAGCAGGCCAATCGACAGCGCGATGGTGCACACCGTCAGCGTGACCGCAAACCAGCGGTTGACCAGCGACCGCCAGGCCAGGCTGAGCAGATTCATGTCGTCACCCCGGCGCGGTTGATGTCGGTCAGGTCAATCGATCGATCAAAGCGCCCGGCCAGATCGCGGTCATGGCTGACGAACAGCAACGAGCTGCCGGCGGCTTCAACCTGGGCGAACAACAAATCAATAAAGTGCTGCCGGCGATCGCTGTCCAGCGCAGAGGTGGGCTCATCAGCCAGAATCAGCGCGGGCCGTCCGATCAGCGCCCGAGCCGCAGCAACTCGCTGTTGCTGGCCAACGCTGATCCGATCGGCCCGGCGCGACCACATTTCGCGCGCCAGGCCCATGGCCTCCAGCAGCGTCTCGGCCGCTTCATTGACGTTACCGGCACGAGCGGCTCGTGCGCGCGAGAACCGACACGGCAACACGACGTTGCTTTTCAGGTCCATCCACGGCAGCAGGTTGAACTGCTGGAAAATCACGCCCAGATGCTCGGCGCGAAGCCGATCGCGTTTGGCCCCGCGCAGCTCGGTCAATTCTTGGTCGCGGAGCCGAACCTGACCCTGCTGCGGCCGCACCAGGCCGCCAATGACCGCCAGCAGGGTGGATTTGCCGGAGCCGCTGGGGCCGAACAGGAACACCTTTTCCCCTTCAGCCAGGCTCAACTCGTTGATGTGCAGCGTGGGCCGGGCATCGCCCGGCCAGGCAAACTGCAGCTGCTCAATATCCAGTAGCGCATTCATGGCGCGTGGAAGACTACCATCAACGCAGCGAAATGCGCTCATTGCCGGGCGCA
>SKIE01000226.1 GCA_007116585.1 Wenzhouxiangella sp.
CACCCAGGCGACCATCAGGAAGGGCAGATAAGCCGGCGTCGGCCAGTCGACCAGCCCAATGATGACCGGCTCGTGCACCATATTGATGTTGCGCTCGGTATCAGTCAGCCACCAGGTCAGTGGAATCAAGACCCAGATCAACACGCTTTGCCCGATCAGGGCACGCCGGTCATAGCCCAGCCGGTAGACGGCATAGCCCGTGATCACGGGCAGGCCCAGATGGTAGAACGACAGCAGTTTGGCCGTCGTCGGGAAATCCGGGTCCAGCATGTAGGCCGTGCCGCCGATAAGGTGCACACCCGTGAGCCAGGCGATGAACAGATCAAGCCCCCAGAACAGACCGATCAGCGTGACCGACAGCCACTGCATGGACAGCAACAGGCGATGCCCGGTCCACAAGCCGATCAGGATCACGAAATTGGCGAGATTGCACACCCAGAAGAAATTCTGCACGCCCAGCAGCACGATGACCGAGGGCATCCAGACCAGAACCCACAGCGAAAAGACCAGCTTCAGGCCAAGCGGGAGCCGCGATGCCGACGAGAAATGCATGTCCGGGGCCGGGCCAGCCGGGCTGAGTTCAGTGCTCCGCGCTAATCGCTGGCGCCGACCAGTTCCAGGCTCAGTTCGCGCAGGCGCGCGCGAGCATTGGCATCATAAGCCTGCTCATGCGCCTGGGCGGGTTCACCATCGCGGAAATAATGGCCGCTGCCGACATCCTCGGTCACCAGCTGCATGGTGCGATCGGCGCCTTCGTCGACATCGGTCTGCGGCTCGATACCGGCCCGACGCACCATGTAGGTATCCATGAACGTGGCCGGATGCAGAGCGTTGACGGTGACGCCCGTGTCGGCCAGACGCTCGGCCAGATCATAGGTGTGGAGAATCTGGGCCAGCTTGCTCTGGGCGTAGGGCCGGCCGATTTCGCGCCCGTCGGGCTGCCAGCGCTCAAGCATCACATCATCGAAGTCGATCGGCGCCTGAGCGGCAGAGGAGACATTGACGATGCGCGCGGGGACGCTGTCGATCATCAGCGGCATCAACTTTTCGGTCAGGAGAAAATGAGCCAGGTAATTGACCTGGAAAACGGGCTCGTGGCCTTCCACAGACACCAGCCGTCCGTCTTCGTCAGAGCCTATACCGGCATTGTTGACCAGCAGATCAAGCCGGTCGAAATCGGCCAGAACACCGTCGGCCAGTTCGCGCACCTGGTCAAGCGACAGGAAGTCAGCGCGCCTGAATTCGCCTCTGCCGCCGGCCGCCACGATGGCATCCACCACGGCCTGTCCGCGCTCGACATGGCGCCCGTGGACAATGACGTGGTAGCCCAGCGCCCCGAGCCTGAGCGCGACTTCCTCGCCCAGCCCGCGGGTCGAGCCGGTGACCAGGGCAACGGGCACATCTTCGGCCCGTTTTTCATCAGCCATGGCCGGCAAGCTGTGAAGGCCAACAAGCGAAAGGGCGATGGCCAGGCCGAGCAGCACCAGCCAATGAGCGCGGGAGAAAGCCGTCATGTTGTCCTCGTCGAATTTGGTTTCGACCGCCAGTATATCGACCCCGCCTGCTGTCGCGTTTCAGACCAGATGCCCGGTCTTGACCCAGATGATGGTGTCCTGCTCCACCCAGGGCTGATGCATGCTGCCGTGGGGTGAGCGGATCCAGCTGCCGGCCGGATAGCGGCCGTGTTCGTCGATGAATTCACCCGACAACACCAGGATTTCTTCCCCGCCGTGATGGCGGTGGGGCTGGAACCGCTCACCGGCCGGCCAGCGCACAAGGGCCACGTGCTCGGTGCCGAAAGCATGCAGCGGCATGACTTCAAGCCCGCCGATGCCCGGCTGCCAGGGAGCCTGTCGGGTATCCAGCCGCACCACGCCCTGGTCTTCCGGGTTCATCTGGTGGAGCTTGACGAACAGGGTGCAGCCCTCTTCGCTCCCAGGCGCGTGCCCGCTGCCCGGCGGGTTGCGCAGGTACGTGCCCGGGCCATAGTCACCGGTCTCGTCGGAAAAGGTACCGTCGAGGACCAGGATTTCCTCGCCCAGCGGATGCTCATGGCGCGGGAAGCTGGAGCCCGGTTCATAGCGCACAATGCTGGTCGCATGGCCACGCTCGGCCTCCTCGCGCGCCAGCGGCTTGCGCAACACGCCGCCGGAAGGGCTTTGCTGCCAGTCCAGCGACGCCGGGTCAACAACGACCCTGCGATTGAAATCCATATTCAGCATGATAGGTGCCCGGTAGAAAACAGCCGCGGACTATAGTGCACGGGCTGCTCAGCGCGTATCAACATGGCCTAGTGGGCCACTAGCCCGGCCTCGACCAGCAGTGCCGGGATATTTTTCTTGAACGGGGAAAATCCCTTTGTGGCGTAGGGCCAGGCGCGGGCATCCCAGTCATTGCGCAGGCGATACAGGGCGAGGCCGGAGTGGTCCAACTCGTCGCCCAACCTGGCCAGCCCGTCGGCCAAAGGTCCGACCGGCGCTTCGGGCGTGACGACGGTATCGACACCCAGCCGGCGGGCGTGCTTGATGATGGATTCGGCATCAAGTGAAGCCGCAACCTCCATCTCGACGTTCAGGGCATGACCCAGCCCTTGCGCAGCGTCCTGACAGGCCTCGGCC
>SKIE01000105.1 GCA_007116585.1 Wenzhouxiangella sp.
GATATCGCCCAGCGCTTCAATCACCGCTACGGCGAGCATTTCGTGCTGCCTGAAGCGGTGGTCGATGAGCACGTCGCGACCCTGCCCGGCACCGACGGGCGCAAGATGTCGAAAAGCTATGACAACATCATCCCGCTGTGGCTGCCCGAAAAGAAGCTGCGCAAGGCGATCATGAAGATCAAGACGAATTCGCTGGAGCCGGGCGAGCCCAAGGATCCGGATACTGCATCGGTGTATGCGGTGTATGCCGCCTTTGCCAGCCAGACCCAGCGTGAGGCCATGCGCCAGGCCTTTGCCGAGGGGATTGCCTGGGGTGAGGTCAAGCAGCAGTTGTTCGAGCTGATCAACGCGGAGCTGGCCGCGCCGCGCGAGCGCTACGAGGCCCTGATCGCGGACCCGGCGCGCGTTGAATCCGAACTGCAGCGCGGGGCGGACAAAGCGCGCGCGCTGTCGCGCCCGCTGATCGAGCGCTTGCGGGCGGCGGTCGGCATACGCGGTCTGGCTTGAGTCCAAGTGCGATGAAGCCAGCGGTTGAATGGACACCGACGCTGCTGCCCATAGTCGGCGGAGGCCAGTTCCCCGTGCGCCAGGTCTGGTGCGTCGGCCGCAACTATGCTGACCACGCCCGTGAAATGGGCAGCGATCCGGAGCGGGAAGCGCCGGTGTTTTTCTCCAAGCCGGCCCAGTGCCTGGTTTCGGATCGGGAGATTGTCTATCCGCGTACCCGCGACCTGCATCACGAGGCGGAACTCGTCGTTTTTCTGGCCGGGGGCGGGCGCAACCTGACGCCGGCCGAAGCGGCTGGCGCCATCTATGGCTATGCCGTCGGCGTTGACCTGACCCGGCGCGACGTGCAGGCCCAGGCCAAGCAGGCCGGAGGTCCCTGGGAAATGGCCAAGGGCTTTGATCAGTCGGGCCCGACCGGTCCGATTGTGCCGACAGCCGACTGGCAGCCGGAGCCGGGCACAAAAATAGCGCTTTGGGTCAACGATCAGTTGCGGCAGCAGGCTGTGCTGGACGACATGATCTGGCCGGTCGATGAGCTGCTGGCGCGCTTGTCGCGGGATGTCAGCTTGAGCGCTGGCGATGTGGTGTTTACCGGCACACCGGCCGGTGTCGGGCCGCTGCTGCCCGGTGACCGGGTGCGGGTTGTGATCGATCGGCTGCCGGAGCTGACATTCAGCGTCACCCCGGGTCGGTAATGACCGCGGCCGAGCTGCTGGCCCCGCTGCCGCTGTTGCTGGTGGCTTTGGGCAGCGTGCTGGGTGCTGTTGCGCGGGTTGCCATTTCGCGCGTGTTGGCGGTGGGCGGGCAGGGCCGGGTGATCGCGCCCGACACGCTGCTGGTCAACTGGACCGGGTCTCTTGTCATCGGCTGCCTGCTGGCGCTGGCGCCGGATCTGGCCGTGCTGCCGAGCGCGTTCCTGATCGCCGGCTTTCTCGGCAGCTACACCACGGTCTCGGCCTTGAGTCTGCACTGCCTTGTGCTGGCTCAGGGTCGTGGTTGGGCGACGGCCTTGCTGAATCTGTCCGCCAACCTTGTCGGCGGCCTGGCACTTGCCGGGGCCGGCTTGCTGATCGGGCAGTGGCTGTGGGCGTGAATCAGCCATCGGTTCGGCTGTACGCTCTGGTGGCTGCAGGGGCGGTGTGCGGCGGTCTGCTGCGCTATCTGATGGCGGTCGGCGGGCTGTTGGCCAGCGATTTTGATCTTCCGGTAGCGACCCTGATGGCCAACGCGATGGGCTCGTTTGTGGTTGGCTGGCTGCACGGGCGCATCATCACTGACCGACTGCGCCTGGATGAGAGTGCACGCGTGGCGCTGATGGCGGGTTTCTGCGGCTCGCTGACAACGTTTTCGATTTTCAGCTTCGAGTGCCTGCTGCTTTGGCAGGCTGGTCAGCCTGGCCTGGCGGGCATTTATGTGCTGCTGTCGGTGGTCGTCTGGATGGCAGCGGTCGCGCTGGGCTTTGGTCTCGGCCGAGGGTCGCGGGCGCTGCCTTCGGCCTGATCAGCCCGTGCCGCGCGTGCGCGTGCGGTCCTTGCGCGCGTTTTTCTCCAGAAAGCCGATGATCATGCCGGCCACGTCCTTGCCGGTGGAGGTTTCTATGCCTTCCAGGCCGGGCGAGGAGTTGACCTCCATGATGACCGGGCCGTGATTGGAGCGCAACAGGTCCACGCCGGCCACGTTCAAACCCATGATCTTGGCCGCGCGCACCGCCACGGATCGCTCCTGCGGAGTGATCTTGACCAGCGCGGCCGAACCGCCGCGGTGCAGGTTGGAGCGGAACTCGCCCGGCTTGGCCTGGCGTTTGATCGCGGCTACGACCTTGTCGCCGACCACGAAACAGCGGATGTCGGCACCGCCGGCTTCCTTGATGTATTCCTGCACCATGATGGAGACGTTCAGGCCCATAAATGCCTCGAGCACGCTTTCGGCCGCCTTGCGCGTTTCGCACAGCACCACGCCGATGCCTTGAGTGCCTTCCAGCAGTTTCACCACCAGCGGCGCCCCGCCGACCATCTCGATCAGGTCACCGATGTCGGAAAGCTGGCGGGCAAAGCCGGTCACGGGCAGGCCGATGCCGCGACGTGACAGCAGCTGCAGGGATCGCAGC
>SKIE01000138.1 GCA_007116585.1 Wenzhouxiangella sp.
ATTCTTCCTGGGCCTGTTGCGAAATGTTCTGAATCAGCCCGGCCAGGTCATTGGAGACCCGTTCGATGGATTCCAGCGCATCGCCGGCATCCTCGGCCAGGCGTGCGCCCGACACGACCTGGGAGGTGGTCTCTTCCATGGAATTGACGGCCTCGGCGGTGTCGGACTGGATGGTCTGGACCAGTGCTTCAATCCGACGCGTGGCATCGGTTGCCCGCTCGGCCAGTCGCTGGACCTCGTCGGCCACCACCGCGAAACCACGACCAGCACCGCCGGCAGAGGCCGCCTGGATTGCGGCATTGAGCGCCAGCACGTTGGTCTGTTCCGACAGGCCGCTGATCAGCTCGACGATGTCGCCGATTTCCTGGGACGACTCGCCCAGGCGCTTGATCCGTTTCGAAGTTTCCTGAATCTGGTTGCGGATGTTGTCCATACCGGCGATGGTCTGGCGGACCATGTCGGCGCCGCGGTTGGCAATCTCGACCGAGTTCTGAGCGACATCGGCCGATTCATTGGATCGTTGCGCCATGTCGTCGAATGACTGCGCCATTTCGTTGATGTTGTCGCTGGCCCTGCCGATTTCCCGCGCTTGATGCTCACTGGCCTCGGCCAGTTGCATGGTGTTGGCTCGAGTCTCTTGTGCCTGAGCCGCCACCTGGCGTGCGGTGCTGTTGACCCCGGAGACGAGATCGCGCAGGGCTTCGACCGCGTAGTTGACCGAATCGGCGATGGCGCCGGTGACGTCTTCGGTCACGGTAGCCTCAACAGTCAGATCGCCGTCGGCCAGCGAACTCATTTCGTCGAGCAGGCGCAGAATGGCTTCCTGATTGCGCTGGTTGGCGGCCGCCGTCTGGCGCGCAGCGCGGCGCTGGGCACGGTAGGCGCCCAGGCCCAGCCAGATCAGAATGAACAGCGCAGCCGCAGCCAGGACGATGCCGGCCAGCAGCGACGGCCACAACTCTTCATCGGCGAGGGCTGCATATTCTCGTGCGATTGTTGCCGCCTGCTCGCTCAGTGCCCCGGCGTCGACTGAGATATCGTCGGTCGCCATGCGGCTATCGAGCAGATCGGTGGCGGTGGTCAGCACGACATCAAGATCGCTTTGCATGGCAGCGAAAATCTCGCTGACCGTCTCCAGTTCAGCCCGGGCCTGTTCGTCCTGAGCGGCTGAGAGTTCGAGTTCAGCGTCACCCTCCAGGAGTGCAGCCAGCACGCGTTCGAACAGGCGAGTGTTCCGTGCCAGCGTATCTGCGGCGCCGGTGGCTGCGGTGCCACCGGCAACCAGCGTGCCGACATCGCGCAGCATGCGGTCGGACAGCGCCATCTGGCGCGCCGCGGCGTACACCTCGGCCGGGTCAGCACTGACATCGACCAGCCTTGCAACTGCTTGATCAATGGCGTCCTGCAGAACAGGCATGCCGGCTTCGAAGTCATCGGCTGCGTCGGCAAGTGCCACCAGTTGATCGGCCCGGTCGATCAACTCTCCGGTATTGCTTCGGATGCGATTCCATGTTTCTTCCATGCTCGCCAGCGAAGCGTTGACCCGGTCCGGCGAGGGCGGCAGATTCAGATTCGGTTCGCCCCGGCGAAGTGCGGTCATGGCCCGGTCAATTCGACTGCGCAATTCGGTCAGGTCTCGTAATGCCCCCACTTCCCCCTGCGCGGCTTGTCTGGTGGCCCGGGTTAGCTGTTGGGCCTGCACCTGGATGGCGGTCGTCAGGGCCAGGTACTCAGTTTCCTGGCGGTTACGCTCGTTGAGCAAGTAGAAGTTGTAGGCGACCCCGGCTAACAGCGCAGCCAACAACACGAATAACAGCCCCTGCAGTGGCGACAGTTTCGGCGTGGTGCTCTTGTTGGCAACGCTGCTCATTGTGTTCGCTGTCTCTTTATTGTGGTTCTGTGCGGCGAAACGGCACCGCTGATGGCTCGTGATGGCGCTACCATTCGTCACGCGCTCCGTTCATGAATTCTGCCAGCTGTTCCAGGCGTTCTATATGGAATACGCCCCAGTGCCGCTCGCCCATCGGAAAGCTGTCCTCGACCAGACCGGACAGCGCAGTGTCATTCCATGCCTCGTCGGCTTCCAGATCGTCAGTGTGGAAATGACGCTGACCCAGCACTTCATCGACAATCAAGCCCGCCAGGCGTGAATGGAAGCGCGTCAGCAGAAGGCGGCTGCGCGAGGTGGTTGCGGTCGGGCTGCCGAACAGGAACCCACCGAGATCGGAGATCGGAACCAGATTGCCGCGGACGTTGGCAATGCCCAACAGCCAGTCCCGAGCGCCGGGAATCGGCGTCCATGGCGGCAAAGCAATGATTTCCTCGACCGTATCGATGCGGCAGGTCAGGTCGTGGCCGCGCAACCGAAACGCGATGCCTGACCAGTTGCTGATTTTCTGCTGCCGATCGGACTCGCCCGCATCATGCGCGAGGCTGCGCTGTTCATATCCTTGCAGCCGGGCGAACAGATCCGCGCCAGCGCTTGCCATGGATGTGCTTGCTGATTCGGAGTGCTCCATCACCGGTCTCCCAGGCCGTGGCCCCGACGACGCGTCGGTCAGGCCGGCGCGGCCGCGTTCAGTTGCGTACGGACAGCGTCGAGCAATTCGTCGC
>SKIE01000146.1 GCA_007116585.1 Wenzhouxiangella sp.
ACATCAACTCTTTCGAGGTGTTGAGCACTTCAATGTTGTTCTGGAACGAGCGCGAGGCCGAGATCATGTTGGCCATCTCCTCGGCAATGTTGACGTTGCTTTTGTAGACATAGCCCTGCTCGTCGGCGAGCGGATTACCGGGCTCGTAGAGCCGCTGCGGTGTGGCGTCGGACTCGACCACGCCGAGCACGCGAACGCCGACCGAGGCACCGTTGCCGCCGGCCCGGTCCAGCGCGGTCTGGAAAACCGGCTGGCGTGAGCGGTAGGCCTCGTCTTCCGTGGTGCTGACCGAGTTGGCGTTGGCCAGGTTGGAGGCGGTGGTGTTCAGCCGCACCGACTGGGCGCTCATGCCGGAACCGGCAATGTCGAAAACCTTGAACAGACTCATGTGTTCTGGCCCTTAATGGCAGCACTCAGGCCGCGGATGCGGCTGTTGAGGAACTCGAGGCTGGCCTGGTAGCGGACGGCGTTTTCGGCAAACGCGGCCTGCTCCTGCTGCACGTCAACCGTGTTGCCATCCTGTGCCGGCTGGGTCGGCACCCGGTACATCAACTGGGCCTGGCCCGGTGTTGCCCCATTGGTCATCAGGTGCCGGGCGTGGGTCACGCGCAGTCCGTCGCCGGAAGCCTGGCGCAGCACGGCATTGAAATCCAGGTCGCGCGCCTTGTAGCCGGGGGTGTCGGCATTGGCGATATTGGTCGCCAGCACTTCATTGCGCTGGCTCTTTAATTGCATGGCCTGGGCATGCACCCCGAAATGCTTGTCGATGTTCAGACTCATAAGATCGGCACCTCTTCACCGGCCGGGTCTTTATTGTCGCTGGCCCTGACGCAGCAAAGTCCGTGCCAGGCTCGTGATTACAGGCATTCAAGCTCCTGCCCGGCAACACCGTGCCGCCGATTGACTGACCGGCGGCAGCCGCTTGCCGGCCCGTCGTCAACAACCGACAGGCAGGCTCCGCCATCCAGCGCCGCCACCACTGGCACCGTTTTTGCTGCTGCCACGGGCATGAACACTCATCGCTGCCCAATACGCTCAAACCGGCTCCTGCGCTGGATTTCGATCAGCGCAGTGCTGGCCGCGCTGGGCACCGGCCCGGTTCAGGCCGATGAGATTCAGCCGCTGGACAGCATCCAGGCTGCGGCCGAGGCGTTTGTCCTGGCTGAAATTGCCACCGTGAACGGTGCTGACGTATCGGCCGAGGCCGGACGTCTGGACCCGCGCCTGCGTCTGCGCGCCTGCGAAGAACCGCTGCAGACATTCCAGGCCGCCGGCAACCGCCTGCGCGGTAACACCAGCGTAGGCGTCCGCTGCAGCGGGCCGCAGCCCTGGAGCATCTACGTGCCGGTACGGGTGCGCCAGGAAGTTGAAGTGGCGGTGCTGACCCGCAACCTCGGCCGCGGCGCCACCGTCGACGCCGAATCGGTCACGCTGCAGCGGCTCGATACCGGTCAATTGGGCTTCGGGTACTTTGACCGTGTGGAAGAAGTGCTTGGCCAGACCCTGCGCCGCGCTGCCAACGCCGGCACGGTGCTGACCCCCGCCCTCGTGGCCATCCCGCCCACCGTCCGGCGCGGCGAGCAGGTCACGTTGGTGGCCGAGCGCAACGGCATCGCCATTCGCGCCTCCGGACGGGCGTTGGCGGACGCCCGAACCGGGGACCTGGTGCGGGTCAGAAACCTTTCGTCAGAACGCGTTGTCGAAGGTGTTGTAAAGGGCCCGGGACAGGTGACGATTCATGCGCCATAAATCGACATCCTAAAGATTTGGGTTAGACCGCCGCTATCCTTTATACTGATGACACGCTCTAAGCGGAGACAGGCACCATGGCCGATCCAATCAACAACTTGATCATGCCGCCCGGCACGTCCAACACGCAGACCAACCGGACCGTCGGCAACGCGCCCGAGGCACGGCAGTCGCCGCAGGACCAACAGGGTGCGAGCACCTCCACGGATTCCGTGACCCTGACCGAATCGGCGCGTCAGCTGAGCGAGTTGTCGAGCGAAGTCGCGGCCGGCGAAGCGGTGGACATTGGCCGCGTGGAGACAGTGCGCCAGTCCCTGGATGAGGGAACTTATCAGATTGATCCACAGCAAATCGCCGAACGTTTGCTGACCCTGGAAGAGGATATCGGGGGATAAACCGCGATGGTTCAGGGTCCGGCGCAGTTCAAGCAGTCTTTGCACTCCCTGCTTCGGACACAGGGCGAGTGCGCGGAGGAGTTGCTCAGCTCGCTGGACGCCGAGCGCAAGGCGCTGGCCGCCGGTGACGCTGAGCAACTCGACGCCATTACGGCCAGCAAGACATCCCTCCTGCATCAGCTAGACGACCTGGGCCGGCGGCAGGCCGATCTGCTGCGATCGTTGTCGTTCGACCCCCAATCGGGCGGCATGCAAAGCGCGCTGGCCTGGTGCGATCCGGCGGGGGATATCAAGCGCCTGCAGCAGCGAGTGCTCGGCCAACTGGGGCAATGCCGGCAGGTCAACGAACGCAATGGCGTGGCGGTGCAGCAGCGGCTGGGCTATGTGCGCCGGGCGCTGGATGTGTTGCACGGCGCGCCGCCGGGCAGCAGCGACGTCTACGGCCCGGACGGCCGCACCAACAGCCCGT
>SKIE01000311.1 GCA_007116585.1 Wenzhouxiangella sp.
AGATCCTGATCCCGACCCGACCAGGCTGCTGCCAGCGCTTCCTCCATGGCGACATGGGCTCGACGCAGAATGTCCAGATCGCTGCTGCCGCGCTTGAAAAAATAGGTCTCTGGCAGGAAGCGGCCTTCGGCGAAGCAGCCCTCACAACCCAGACGGTTCATCAACTCAGCATCATCAAGCCCGCGCGCGCGCGAGACCAGGCGCGGGTCGACGGACAACTCTGATCGCAGCCGAGCCAGGGTCCAGCCTTCCACGATCGTCAACCGATGGTCACGGGTTTCACCGCGCTCGAGCTGCTGCATCAGGCCGGCAACCGTGCTGCCGGCGGGCACACTATATTCCCCGGCCTTGAGCCCGGGCGAATGCAGGCGCCCGAACAGGCGCCAGTGCCAGCCCGGGCGGGCCAGACCGAGGCGCTCCAGCTCACCCACCAGGCCGGAATACGTCATGCCGGGGCCAACCCAAAGCTGAATCTCGCCGTCGGGGTTGAGCGGGTGCATGTTGAAGCGGTTCCAGTCCTGCCAGCCCTGAGCCAGCAAGAACGCACCCAGACCCAACACGAACAAAACGACAAGCAGAATAGCGCGCATCAATACAGCTGGCTTTGCCAAAGAGAATGCAATCGTTGGAATACCTGGCCAGGCTGAAATCGCCGCTGATCGACGCCGACAACCGGCCGGACTCCGGCGACCGAGTTTACCACCAGGACCTCGCTGGCACGCTCCAGGCGCTCCGGCCGGAGGCTGCCCTCTTTCAGCTCACTCCCCAGCTGGTCGCGCAGCCAGCCCAACCCCACGCCGGCGACCGCAGCGCCTGGCGGCGTCAACAGGCCTTCCGGCGTCGCCAGAATCAAATTACTGCTGATGGCTTCGGCCAGGCAGCCGCCCTCATCAAGCAGCAGCATGTCGTCCATTTCCCTCGCAATCGCTTCGCGCGCGGCCAGGGTCTGGACCAGCCGATTGCCGTGCTTGAGTCCGGCCAGCACGCCCGCATGCGACAGGCGATGACGACTGATCGCGGTGCGCAGACCGCGCCGGCGCTGGGCTTCCAGGTCAGGTGGCCAAGGCCGAGCCTGCACGATTCGGCGCACCTGCTCAGCCGACGCTGGCCAGTAACCGCGACTGCCGCTGCCGCCGGTCAGCGTCAGGCGGACAACGACGGACTCATCGGTCGTCGCCGCCAGCAAAGTCTGGCATTCCGAGGCCAGCACGTCGGCTGACGGGACAGGCAGACCCAGCACCTTCGCGCCATGGGCCAGTCGCGCCATATGGCGCGACCACAGGGGCGCGTGCCCGCCTTTGAAGGCAACCGTCTCGAATACTGTCTCGCCGAACAACAGGCCGCGGTCATCGGCCGGTATCCGATCTGACCTCGCACCATCGATCAGCATGTTCATGCCATGCTCAGGGCACGGAGCAGCCCGCGCGCCTTGGCCTCGGTTTCGGCCAACTCGGCCCGTGGATCCGAGTCGGCCACGATGCCCGCGCCGGTGCGGAAAGTCAGTGATCGCCCGCTCAGCCGCATCGACCGGATCAGAATATTGAGATCCATGCTCCCATCGAAATTCAGGTAACCCATGGAACCGGTATAGAAGCTGCGTCCGCGTCCTTCGAGTTCTGCAATGATCTCCATGCAACGAACCTTGGGGCAGCCTGTGATGGTCCCGCCGGGGAAGAGCGCGGCAATGACATCCACCGGATGCACCGACTCGCGCAGACGCCCGCGCACGTTGGAGACGATATGGTGGACATGGGCATAGCTTTCCAGCGCCATGAGCTCGTTGACTTCGACCGAACCGGGCCGGCACACCCGCCCCAGGTCGTTGCGCTCCAGGTCAATCAGCATGATGTGCTCGGCCCGTTCCTTGGGGTGCGCCAGCAGTTCGCTGGACAGATCCAGATCGCGCTCGTTATTGTCACCGCGCGGACGCGTGCCCGCGATCGGGCGGGTCTGGACGCGGCCGGCACGCACCTCGGCCAGCCGCTCCGGCGAGGAACTGATGACCGTGCCGCCCGGCAGGCGCGCCAGTCCGGCAAACGGTGCGGGGTTGGCGCGGGCCAGCTGGCGATAAAGTGCCGCCGGCTCGGGTTCACGATCGAATTGGATTCGCCATTCACGCGACAGATTGACCTGGAAGACGTCGCCATCAATGATCCATTCGCGGATCCGGTTGACACCGTCCATGAACCGCTGCGGATCGTCCACCTTCAGTGCAAGTGAAGGCTCGGCTGCGAGAGAGGGAGCCGGGCCTGATAGCCGCATCACATCTGAGTGGGCGCGTTCCAGCATGTCCCGGGACTCGGCCACCAGCCAGACCGCCTGATCATGGTGATCGACCAGCACGGCGGCAGGACAACGGGCGGCAAAGGCGCGCGGCAAACCGTCTGACGCAGAGCTGAGCCGTAAATTCGGCTCGATTTCAGCGGCCACTTCGTAGCCGAGATACAGAAACCACCCGCCGACAAATGGCAGCTCCGGCGCACCGACGGGCAGCTTTGCGCCAACAAGGGGCGAATGAACCGAGCGCAGTCGCTGTAGAAACTGCCCCTGACCCGGTTCGGCGCCCGCTTCAATGATGATATCTCCCTCCTGCCGAAGCAGCAGGGTC
>SKIE01000067.1 GCA_007116585.1 Wenzhouxiangella sp.
ATATAGGCCTCGGAGGCGTAACGGCGCATCATGCGCTGGGTATTGAAGACCGGTGCGATCTTGCTGATGGCTTGCTTCATCATGCCGATCCAGGCGGCGCGATCCTCGTGGAACATCGGCAGCACGTCCTGCTCCAGTTTTCGGTAAAGGTCTTCGGCACTGGCGCGGGCGGCGCCCTCGCCACTGTCTTCGCCGATGGCCCAGCCGGTCACGCCTTCCAGGCAGGCCTCAATCCACCAGCCATCCAGTACGCTGAGGTTGAGGACGCCGTTGAGCGCCGCTTTCATGCCGCTGGTCCCGGAGGCTTCCAACGGCGGCACCGGAGTATTCAGCCAGACATCCACACCGGGGA
The DNA here is from genome assembly GCA_007116585.1 of Wenzhouxiangella sp. Next base: position 353 of record SKIE01000067.1, read on the forward strand.
CCAGAACCGACGCCACCTTGGCCTCGTAATTCGGAATAAACGCCACCGGGAGTTCCGGCGCCAGTTCCTGCATATGGCCCAGGATATTCTGGATGTGACGCTTGCCCTCGTCGTCGCGGTGATGCGCCTTGCCTGACAGCACAATCTGAAACGGATAACGGCGGTTTATTGCACGCAAACGCTCCAGGTCGGTAAACAGGAGTTCCGGGCGTTTGTATGCCGTCATCCTGCGCGCGTAGCCGATGATGGGACGCGCCGAATCCAGCTCAACGCCAGTTTCCGTGGCCACCAGTCGGATCAGATCATTCCGCGCGTCGCTGTGTGCCGCCCATATTTTTTCTGACGACAGTTGATCAGCCTGAACCAGTGCCTCGGGCTCCAGGCCCCAATGGGGGTAGTGCTGACCGTACAGCGTGGCGAAAGACGGATGCACCCAGGTTGAAAGGTGCACGCCATTGGTCAGCGCCCGAATCCGGTAGCCCGGGAACATGGCCCGGGTGGTGAGCGCATGCCGCTGGGCGACGCCGTTGACAAAGCCGGACAAGGTCAGCGCCAGGCGGGTCATGTTGAGCTGATCCTGGCCACTGAGCAGGTGCAGTTGGTCCAACTCGATGTAATCTCTGAGAAGATCATCCACCAGCTGGTAGTCGAACACGTCATGGCCCGCCTCGACCGGCGTGTGGGTCGTGAAAATGCACTGGTCCCGAACACGCCCGACGTCATACTTCAGGTCGAGCTCAGCCACCTGATCTGCCGGTCGGGGGTATCGGCGCAACAGATCCAGCGCCAGCAAAGCGGCGTGGCCCTCGTTGAGGTGATACACCTTGATATCCTGAAAGCCCAAAGCCGAGAGCAGGCGCAGGCCACCAATGCCGAGCACGATCTCCTGACGCAGGCGATACCTTGCATCACCGCCGTAGAGATGGTTGGTGATATCCCGGTCGCGTGGATCATTTTCCGGCAGATCGGTGTCCAGCAACAGTATTGGAACATCATGACCAATCGGGCTGCGCAAGACATGCAGCCACGGCTGCACCCACACCATTCGCCCGTTGATCGGTATCGCCACCTTCGCACGCAGTGGGGAGGCGAATTCCTCGACCGGCCACGGGTCGGCCTCGCTATGCTGCCAGCCATTCTCGTCCAGGGTCTGGCGCAGGTAGCCCTGCCGGCTGATCAGCGTCACGAACACCATCGGTAGTTCCAGGTCGGCCGCGGATCGGGCCGTGTCTCCTGCGAGCACGCCGAGACCGCCGGAGTAGGTGTGCATGTCCGGATGGAGTGCAATCTCCATGGAGAAGTAGGCAATGCGTGCAGCGCTCAGGAACGGCCCGATGGTGGCGTTTTCCTGCTGCGGTGCTCTGTAAGCGTCTTCGAACATGTTTCAGATCCTCATGAGAGACGGCAGGATCGATGGAACGGACGAAGGCTCGACCGCTGGGGCTTGACAGACACCGGTCGGTGAATCAATCATCCTCTTCGACATCGCATCCGGCGCCGAGGGGCGCGTGGTGGTCCACCTTGGATTCCGACCAGGCTGGGCGGATTTTAGCACTCAGACGTGGGCGGAAGCACCTGGGGAAAAACATCAATGAAAACGGCCAAACCGCGCCTGCTGATTGCGGCAACAGAAATTTACCCGCTGGCCAAGACCGGGGGGCTGGCTGACGCCGTCGCGGCACTCGGAGCGGCCCTGGCCGGGCTGGATTACGACGTGCATTTCGTCCTGCCAGCTTACGCCGAAGCGCTGGAGCACGTCTGGGCAGACGGCACGCTGCGGCATCTGCCGGCTATCAACGGTCTTGAGGATGGCATGTTGCTCAGCGGGAGAATGCCCGACAGCGGGGTTCCGATTCATTTAATTGACTTGCCCAGCCTTTATCGCGATGGCGGCGGCCTGTATGTTGACGAAAATGGCAAGGAGCGCGCTGACAACGCGGAGCGTTTTGCTGCCTTCGCCCATGCTGTCTGCGCCCTTGCCCTTGGAGAACTCTCGCTGCCGCGCTTCGACATTGTCCACTGCAACGACTGGCAGACCGGCCTGGTCCCGCTACTCCTGCATCTGCGGGCTGGAGCCGACGCACCGCCCACCGTTTTCACGATCCACAACATGGCCTTCCAGGGGCAGTACCCGACAGAGCAGTGGGATCGACTGGGCGTCGGCCTTCCGGCCGAACTGTGGCCGAGAGTGGAATATTACGGTCAAGCCAGTTTTCTCAAGGCCGGGCTGGAATTTGCCGACCAGATAACCAC
>SKIE01000001.1 GCA_007116585.1 Wenzhouxiangella sp.
CGAGCTGGGGCAGGGCTTGTCCGTGCTGGACTATGCGCCCCTGGCCGAGCGCATGGGCCGGTCGTTCATCGCGCCCGAGATCTTCAACTGCAACGCCCCCGATACCGGCAACATGGAGGTGCTGTATCACTATGGTTCCGCGTCTCAGAAAGCGCGCTGGCTGACGCCGCTGCTGGCCGGCGAGATCCGCTCGGTGTTCTTCATGACCGAGCCCGACGTGGCCTCCTCGGATGCCACCAACATGCAGGCTACCGCGCGCGTCGACGGCGAGGAGGTGGTGCTCAACGGGCGCAAGTGGTGGTCGACCGGTCTTGGGCACCCGAACTGCCAGGTCGGGATTTTCATGGGCCTGACCGACCCGGACGCCGATCGCCATCAGCGTCATTCCATGGTGCTGGTGCCGATGGACAGGCCCGGGGTCAGGGTCGAGCGCATGCTCACGGCCATGAACATGCTCGATGCGCCCTACGGCCATGGCGAGGCCAGCTTCGACAACGTGCGCCTGCCGCTCGATCACGTCATCGCCGGACCCGGCCGCGGTTTTGAAATTGCCCAGGGGCGACTTGGACCGGGCCGCATTCACCACTGCATGCGCCTGATCGGGCTGGCTGAACACGCGCTCGAACTGGCCTGTCGCCGAGCACTGGAGCGCAAGGCGTTCGGCCGCCCCCTGGCCAAGTTGGGCGGCAACTCGGAGCGCATCGCCGAGGCCCGCATTGCCATCGAGCAGGCTCGCCTGCTGGTGCTGAAAGCGGCCTGGCGTCTGGATCACAAGGGCGTGCGTCAGTCCATGAGCGAGGTGTCGCAAATCAAGGTGGCGGTGCCGCGCATGGCGCAGGACGTTATTGATCTGGCCATTCAGCTTCACGGCGGCGCCGGCGTGTCGAACGACTTTCCGCTGGCCGCCGCCTGGACGGCGGCCCGCAGTTTGCGCCTGGCCGATGGCCCCGATGAAGTCCATCGCGGGCTGATCGCGCGCCTGGAGCTGGCTCGGTACCGCGACTGAAAGCGGGTGCCGCAGGGTGGCTGTGTCGCTTTCCTGTCTGCCCGTTGTTGCTATTCTTGACCTCCAATGACACTGGCCCTGCCCTCACATGACCGAGACCATCCTGATTGACCGGCCCAAGGCGTTGCGCGAGGAAGACCGTTTTGCTATCGATGCGGTGGATGGCTGGCTGAAGGCGCGCATTGATGGTCTGGAGGGTGTGCCGGAGGTTGAGCAGTTTGCGCGCGGGGCCTCGAACCTGACCTATCGCCTGCGCTATGCGAACCGCGATCTGATTCTGCGTCGCCCGCCGCCCGGCACCAAGGCCCGATCGGCTCACAACATGGTGCGCGAGTACAAGGTTCAGAAAGCGCTCAAACCCGTTTTCCCCTATGTCCCCGAGATGCTGGCGCTGTGCACTGATGCGGACATCATAGGCTCTGACTTCTACGTCATGGAACGGCTGCAGGGCATAATTCTGCGCGCCGACCTGCCGCAGGGGCTGGCGCTGGACGCCGAGCAGGCGTGCCGGCTGTCCACGGCGGCGGTTGACCGTCTGATCGATCTGCACCAGGTCGACGTGGCCGCGGCCGGCCTGGAAAAACTGGGCAAGGGCGCCGGCTACAACCGGCGCCAGATCGAGGGCTGGTCGGAGCGCTTCCGGCGCGCGAAAACCTGGAATGTGATGGCCGGGCGCTACGTCATGGACTGGTTGGCCGAGCGCGTGCCCGAAGAGGTCGCCATCCGGGTCATCCACGGTGACTACCGCTTTGACAACCTGGTGCTCGATCCCGAAGATCCGCTGCGCATCATTGGCGTGCTGGACTGGGAGCTGGCCACCTTGGGCGACCCCCTGATGGATCTGGGCAACTCCATGGCCTACTGGGTTCAGGCCGACGATGAAAAGTACTTCAAGGGATTCCGTCGCCAACCCACCCATATTCCCGGCATGCTGACCCGTGCTGAAGTCGTTGCCTATTACTGCGAGAAGACTGGATTCCGGCCTCACAGCTGGGCTTTTTACGAGGTGTACGGATTGTTTCGTCTCGCCGTCATCGCCCAGCAGATCTACTACCGCTATCACCACGGGCAAACGCGCAACCCGCAGTTCCGCCATTTTTGGATTGCCGTTAACTATCTGCTGTGGCGGTGCCGACGCATCATCCGCCGGGCCGGCAGGGAAGGCGGATGAGCACTTCACCGGACGTGCCGGCCGATCTGCCGGCAGGCTTTACCAACCGAACCCTGGACCCGGACCAGCTGCCCGACTTCCGGGCGGTTGCTCTGGCGCCGGTGTCGTCACGCTTCGCGCCCTATGCTGCGCTGTCGTCCAGCCTGTTCTGGCTGGTGTTGCTGGCGGGTGTGCTGGTTGGTCCGAGGCTGCCTTTCGTCAACCTGGAGCTGAAGCTTTGGGTGGCGATCGTTCCGTTGCTCGGCATGATCTGGTTTGGCAGCGTGGCCTGGCTGGATGCCCGCCGACGCGGCTGGGCCCTGCGCGAACATGACCTGATTTACCGCGCCGGCCTGATCTGGCGGCGCACCGCCGTGCTGCCGTTTGCCCGCATCCAGCACGTCGAAACCGCGTCCGGGCCGCTGGAGCGGGCGTTCGGGCTGATGCGGGTGAAATGTTTTACCGCCGGCGGCATGGCCGCGGATCTGAGTGTTGAGGGCCTGGAGCGCGACGCTGCGCGGCGCGTGCGCCAGCATTTGCTTGAGCAGATCCGTGACGGGGACGAGCACGAACGCGCTGAATCAGACGCAGATGGTCAGTGAGCGTGAGTCCGGAGCGGCGAGAGCGGACGAGGACTGGCAGCGCCTGAGCCCGCTGGCGCTGGTGTTTCTGGTTCTTAATACGCTCCAGCGCCAGATCCGCGAAAACCTCTTCCTGTTTGCCGGGGCTGGAGCTGGGGCGGCGTTCACCGACTGGATGGGCTTGCGCGAATTCCTGCTGATTGCTGCGGTGTTCGTGTTGCTGTCGGTGCTCGGCGCGATGATCTATCACCGCCGCTTTCGTTTCCGGCTGGAGAATGATGCGGTCAGAGTCCGCCGCGGCCTGATTGAGCAGAAAGAGGTGCGCGTGCGCTTTGAGCGCGTGCAAAACATCCAGCTCGGGCAGCCCTTTTATTTTCGTCCTTTTGGCCTGGTTCGCTTCAGTCTGGAGACACCGGGCGCGGCCGAAAAAGAGGTTGAGCTGCCGGGTATTCCGCGCGCGCTGGCTGAGTCCATGCGCGACCGGATCAGCGTTGCCCGCGCCAGTGGTGCCGCCCAGACTTCTGGCGAGTGCGGTGATTCCGAGCTGGATCAGCACAGCGCTGAAAGTGGGCTGCTGCTGCGGTCAACTTCCGGTCGACTCATTCTGCACGGATTGTCCAGCAATCAGGTCTGGGTCATCGCCGGGCTGTTTTTCTACGTTGTCGGCAACCTCTCGCGCCGCTTTGAAGATCGCGTGGATCAGTTGCTGGAAGAAGCGGCCGGCAGCGCCGACGCGCTGACGCTGCCGGCACCGGACTGGCTGATCGGCCTGTCGCTGGTACTGGCCTTGCTGCTGGTGTTGTTTGGCCTGTCGGGCCTGCTTGCGCTGGTCCGTTTCTGGCGCTTCGAACTGCGCGAGCGCGGGGATCGGCTGGTCACGACTTCGGGCCTGCTTGATCGACGCGAGCAAACGGTACGCCGGGCGAAAATCACCGGGCTGGTCGTGCGCCAATCGGCGGTGGGGCGCATTCTGGGCGCCTGGCAGGTCCTGGTGCGGCAGACGCGCAGTTCCGACCTTGAATCCGACGGCCGCCAGGGCGCTTTTCTGCTGCCGGGTCTGACCCGGTCAGACCTCGATATCAGCGCGCGCCTGTTGCGCCAATCGGCTATGCCTGAGCATTTCAAGGGCGTCAGCGCGCGGTTTCGCAGCTTTGCCTGGTCGAGGCTGCTGTTGATACTGGTGCTGGCCGTTGTGGTACTGGTGCTGCTGTTCGGGTCAGATCACTGGGCGTTGTTGCCGGCGGCGTTGCTGGCCGCGCTGGCCTTGCCGGCGCTTCATCTGCGCTTTCGCCATTGGGGCTGGGCGCTGCAGGGCACCCGGCTGTGGGTTCGCAGCGGTCTGCTGGGGCACCGTTTCGAGGTCTTCGACCTGCGCCAGGTCCAGCAGGCCCGGGTGACCAGCAGCCCCTACCAGCGCCGGCATGACCTCGTCAGCCTGGAACTGGTGCTGCCGCATGGTGCGGTTTCTGTGCCTTTCCTGCCCGAAAACGAGGCGGCCAGGCTGGCCAACGAGGCGCTGGCTCGAGCCGAAGCAGCGCCGGCCCACGCCCTCTGAAGAGCGTTCTTCGCCGCCGGATTTGAAGCCGGTCACATCAGCCCTGCGTGCTACACTTTTTGATTAAGGATTTTTGGGAGATCCCTCATGAGCCAGTCGACGGCGGGGTCGCGATTTCGCGCGCTGGTCGCCCACCGGGCGCCTGTGCAAATCGTCGGTACAGTCAATGCGTTCAGCGCGCTGCTGGCGCAAGAGGCCGGACATGAGGCCATTTATCTTTCCGGTGCCGGCGTGGCCAATGCATCGCTGGGCTTGCCGGATCTGGGCATCAGCCAACTGTCTGATGTGGCCGAAGATGCCCGTCGGATCACCGCGGTCTGCGATTTGCCGCTGCTGGTTGATGTGGATACCGGCTGGGGCAGTGCGTTCAATATCGCCCGCACGGTGCGTGAAATGGAGCGGGCCGGGGTCGCTGCCATTCACATGGAAGATCAGGTCCAGGCCAAACGCTGTGGACACCGCCCCAACAAGGCCCTGGTCTCGACTGCCGAGATGGTCGACAGAATCCGGGCCGGCATTGATGCCCGCCGCGACGAGTCTTTTGTCTTCATGGCCCGAACCGACGCGCACGCCGCGGAGGGCATGGAGGCTGCCGTTGAGCGCGCCGGGCGCTACGTCGAGGCGGGAGCTGACATGATCTTCGCCGAGGCCCTGCACACGCTCGAGGAGTTCGCCGAGTTCACCCGACAGGTGCCGGTGCCGGTGCTGGCCAACATCACCGAGTTTGGAAAGACACCGTTGTTCAGCAAGGACGATCTGGCCGCGGCCCGCATCGCCATGGTGCTCTATCCCCTGAGCGCGTTCCGGGCCATGAGCAAGGCCGCGCTGGCGGTCTATGAGGCGGTGGCCCGGGACGGGCATCAGCGCAACGTGGTCGAGGCCATGCAAACGCGCGATGAGTTGTACGAGGTGCTCGGATATCACGACTACGAGCAAAAGCTCGATGAATTGTTCAGCAAGGAGCCCTGAATGAGCGAGAAAAACACCGGTGCTGGCCTGAGAGGCCAGTCTGCAGGCCAGACATCCATCTGTACCGTTGGCGCGGCGGGCAACAGCCTGCGCTACCGCGGCTATGCCGTGGACGACCTGGCCGAGAACGCCAGCTTCAATGAAGTCGCGCACCTGATCCTGAAGGGCCATCTGCCCACTGCAGACGAACTGGCGGCCTACAGCCAGCGGCTGCGGTCCCTGCGCGCTCTGCCTGGTGCGCTCAAGGAAGTGCTTGAGCGCATTCCGGCCTCGGCCCATCCCATGGACGTGCTGCGCACCGGCTGCTCGTTTTTGGGCAATCTCGAGCCGGAAACCGATTTTGCCCAGCAAGCCGACGTCGCCGATCGCCTGCTGGCGGTGTTCCCTTCAATCATCTGCTACTGGTACCGCTACAGCCATGACGGGGTCCGGATCGACGTCGAGACGGACGACGACGGCGTCGGTGGCCACTTCCTCCACCTGCTGCGCGGCACGCCGGCCAACGGTCTCCACGCGCGGGTGATGGACGTTTCGCTGATCCTCTATGCCGAGCATGAATTCAATGCCTCGACCTTCACCGCCCGGGTCTGCGCATCAACCTTGTCGGACCTGCATTCCTGCGTCACGGCCGCGATCGGCTCCCTGCGCGGACCGTTGCACGGGGGCGCCAACGAGATGGCGATGGCCATGATCGAGCGCTACGACTCGCCCGAGGCCGCGCGCGAAGATGTCCTGCGCATGCTGGCAGCCAGGGAAAAGATCATGGGTTTCGGGCATGCCGTGTATCGCGAGAAAGACCCGCGCAACGCCATCATCCGCGAGTGGTCGCGCAAGTTGGCTGATGACGTTGGCGACAGCGTGCTGTTCCCGGTCTCCGAGGTCGTCGAGAAAACGATGTGGGAGGAAAAAAAGCTGTTTGCCAACGCGGATTTCTTCCACGCCTCGGCCTACCACTTCATGGGTGTTCCAACGGGGCTGTTCACCCCGATCTTTGTCATGTCGAGAGTCACTGGCTGGTGCGCTCACGTCATGGAGCAGCGCGCCAACAACCGCATCATCCGGCCCGGCGCTGACTACATCGGCCCCGAAGACCGGCCTGTTCCGTCGATTGACCAGCGCTGAACGATCAGGCGGGGCAGGGGCCAGCATCCCACTAGCCCCGCCGCGTCATCCCGGCGGTCAGGATCAACCGGATGGCGTCTTCGAACGGCATGTCGACCGGCTCGCACCATTCGCGCGGCACGAACAGCATGTAGCCGGCGATCTGGTAGCTCAACGGCAGGTAGACCGCGACTTCGCCCTCATCGCCGAACGGCAGGTTGGAGAAGTCCTCGCGCGTCATGAAGCCAAGCAGCGAGTAGCCTGATGGATGGCGCACCCGCACCACCTGGTTGAATTTTTCGTTATTGCCGCCGGAGAAGTATTCGACGAAATCCTTGGTCGCGCGGAAGACCGACTTGACCACGGGCATCCGGTCCAGGATGCCTTCGCCGAAGTCGATCAGCTTGCGGAACAGATACAGCTGGCTGAGCAGCCCGATGGCCAGCACCAGCGCGATGCCGCCGACCAGGCCCATGCCGCGGATGTACCAGCTCTCCGGCAGCACCCACTGGATCACGCGGCCGACGCCGCCCTCGGCCAGCCCGGCCAGCCAGAACACGATGATCAGGGTCAGCGCAATCGGGATGATGGTCGCCAGGCCCTTGAAGAACAGCCGCACCAGGGCAGCCACGCGATGATTCTCAGAGTTCATCGAACTTCCGCCGCAGGGTTTCGCGCTGGTCGGTCACGATGCGTTCCAGCGTTTCGATGCGTTCGCGCAACTCACTCAGCGCCTCGTCTACCGAGGACGACAGCGCATCGGCTGAACGTCGGGCCTTGATCCATTTTTCCGCAATCGAGACGATCCCAAGGATGGCGACAATGGCCACCGCGGCTGAAAAGATGTTCATGGTCTGTTTTCCTGTAGCACGTGCTTCCAATAGGTTTGCATAAGCTCGCGTCGAGCGATCAGGGCAATGTTTCGGGCAGCCCTGAATCTTCGCCCCGATCGACCGCTGGGGCGTCAGGCGGTTCCACGCTGACCCGCTCCATGAAATAGCACAGGCAGTCGTTGCGGGCGATGAACTCATCGGTGGTCATCATGGCCGGCATCAACGGCTTGCTGGTCAGAATCTTCTCCTCCTGCAGCAGGAAACATTCGCTGGACAGGTCACGCCCGTCGTGACCGTCGGCCCTGAGCGGCCGCTGATGGCCGTTGCTGTGCCGCGCCAGACAGGTGCCCGGCGGCATTTCGCGGAAGTTGAGACGGTCAATGTCGGGCGGGAAGCGCAGGTCGCCCCGGTCGCCGAAGCTGAACTCCAGATCCTCGGCCACGCGGACGGTGGCAATCATGCTGTAAAGCTCAAGGTCTTCCGGCGCGGGCATGGTCGTGGGCAGCTGAGGCAGGTTCAGAACCGTGTCCAGGTAGGCCATGGCATGATCGCTGCCGCCGCTGTCGCTGGACAGTCCGCATTCCAGGGTGACCGAGGGACAGAATTCACCAAAAGTCATGGACTGCACGCCGCGCGGCTCGGTGAAATAGATCACGGTGCGCGAGAACAGCGAGGCCAGTTGCAGGCGCAGTGGCTCGATGCGGTTGACCGCCGAATAGTGCGGATTCAGCCCGGTGTTGTTGTGAATATCGATGCTGGCGAAGGGTTTTCGCAGGCGGACATGCTCGGTGATTTCGGCAAACGCGTCGTGCCAGATGGTCGGCACGGTGTCCGAGCCGGGCCAGCAGCGGTTGAAATCGGGCTGGTCGGCGAGGTGTCGGCGGCCGCGCGCGGCCGCGCGCACGTTGGATATCAGCAGAATCAGGCTGCGCGGCAAGGGGTCTCGCTGGTAGCGGCTTTTGAGCAGGCGTCGGACGGCGTCCCAGCCCGACACTTCATTGCCGTGCTGCAGCACCGAGACGAACAGCGGTTGCGGTCGACGCCCGGGAATATGGATCAGCGTGGGCCCGTCAAGTTGCCGATGCAGCTCCGTGGCCGGGAGCTCCAGCAATCCGTCGGGTAAATGATCCAGTACAACCGGTTTCATGCGCTATCCTGTGCGGGTCAACGCTATAAGCTACCACCTTTGCCGACGTCTTGAACCGCCAGCCCGTCGACCCCATTCGAAAGCGTCGGGCGTTCAAGCCGGATCACCACCGCCAGAGATTTGTCAGGCATGATCAAAGCCAAATCGCTAAGCCGCCACTACGGGCCGCTGGTCGCGGTCGATCAGTTATCGTTCGAGGTGGAGCCGGGCACCATTCTCGGCTTTCTCGGTCCGAACGGGGCGGGAAAATCAACCACCATGAAGATGCTGACCGGCTTTCTCGAACCGACCAGCGGCAGCGCTGAAATTTTCGGTCACGATATCCGCACAGACAGCCTGGCGGCGCGGCGCCTGATGGGCTACCTGCCCGAGGGCGCGCCGCTGTACGGCGAGCTGACCGTGCAGCGTTTCCTGCGTTTTGTCGGCGAGGCGCGCGGTTTTCGCGGGCAGGCGTTGGCCGAACGGGTCGGTTCGGCGATTGAGCGGCTGAGTCTGGGCGAGGTGGTTGGGCAAAGTGTCGAAACCCTGTCCAAGGGCTTCAAGCGTCGGGTCGGTATCGCCCAGGCCATCCTCCACGACCCGCCGGCCCTGGTGCTGGACGAACCCACCGACGGCCTCGACCCGAACCAGAAGCATGAAGTGCGCCAGCTGATCCGGGACATGGCCAGTGACCGCATCATGATCATTTCCACCCACATTCTGGAAGAAGTGGACGCCTTGTGCACCCGGGCCATGATCATTGCCCGGGGGCGGCTGCTGGCTGACGATACGCCGGCAGGTCTGCTCCAGCGGTCGCGCTATTACAATGCCGTGACCCTGGTGCTGGACGATCTTCAGGCGGCGGCCTCGGTGCTGGGCGGCTTGCAGGAATCTTCCGAGGTGGAAATCCGGCGCGGGCGCCTGACCGTGTTCCCCAGCGGCCGGGGCAATCTGTTCACGGCGGTGACCCGGGAAGTGCAGGCCGCGGGCTGGAACGTGACCCAGATGCAGCTCGAACCGGGCCGGCTCGACGAGGTCTTTCGCAACGTGACTCGCGAGCAGGAGGCGGCCTGATGGGAAACCTGGGTGTTGTCTTGCGTCGGGAACTGGCCAGCTATTTCTCGACCCCGGTGGCCTATGTTTTCATCGTGATCTACCTGATCATGTCGGCGGTGTTCACGTTCTATCTCGGCGGCTTCTACGAGCGCGAGATAGCCGACCTGGAACCGTTTTTCCGATTCCATCCGTGGCTGTATCTGTTCCTTGTGCCCGCCATCGGCATGCGTTTGTGGGCTGAAGAGCGCAAGTCCGGCACCGTGGAGCTGCTGCTGACCTTGCCCATTACCCCGACCGAGGCCGTGCTGGGCAAGTTCCTGGCGGCCTGGGCATTCATCGGCCTGGCGCTGGCCCTGACCTTCCCGATCTGGATCACGGTCAATATCCTGGGCAATCCGGACAACGGCGTGATTGTGGCCGCTTACCTCGGCAGCTGGCTGATGGCTGGTGGTTTCCTGGCCATCAGCGCCTGTTTGTCGGCGGCCACGCGCAACCAGGTCATCGCCTTCATCCTGTCGGTCGTGGTCTGCTTTCTGTTCCTGCTCTCCG
>SKIE01000213.1 GCA_007116585.1 Wenzhouxiangella sp.
CGCTGATGAATCGATACCTTCGAACGCTGTGCCTGCTTGCCGTTGTGCTCAGCCTGTCCGGCTGCGGCACGCGTACGGCCTACAACAACCTCGACTGGCTGACCCAGCGCTGGGTCAATCAGCAGGTTGATCTGCACGACTGGCAGCGCGAGCAGCTCGATGAGATGCTCGAGGCACAGCTTGCCTGGCACTGCGCCACCCAGCTGGCCGACTACCAGGCATGGATTGAAGAGGTTCGCATGGACCTGCTGGCCGGGCGCCTTGACCGGGGCAGGATAGAGGCCCACGGCGAGACCATGGCCGGCTTTGCCCGCGCGCTGGCCGATCAACTGCAGCCGGCGCTGGTTGAACTGGCAGCCGGACTGGACGACGACCAGGTCGAACAGGTGATCAGCGCGTTTGGCGAGCGCATCGAGGCGTTTCGCGAGTCGGTGGCGGACACTTCAGAGCAGGACCTGGTCGAAGAACGCCTGGCCAGAATGGAGCGCGGCTCGAGACGGCTGATGGGCCGTCCCAACGCGGCCCAGCGCGAGCGCCTGGCGGACTGGTCTGAGTCCGTCGTCCCCACCGAGGACTACCAACTCCAGCAAAGGCTGTACTGGCAGGAGCGCATCGGCGGGGCGCTGGCCCGGCGCGACAATCGCGAGGTTCTGAGCGCGGAGATCGGGGCCTTTCTGCAGCCCGATGCCGTCTGGTCTGACGAATATCGCCATGCGATTGAAAGCAACCGCGAGCTGACCCTGGACGCGCTCGAAGACGTCCTCCGGCTGGCCAACGACCGCCAGCGCACGCGGCTGTCGACGCGGCTGTATCGGCTACAGCGTGATTTCGGGCGCTTGAGCTGTGAGGGAGAGGCGCCGCCAGAGCTGCTGGCGGCGGCGGGTTCAGCTTGAGGCGGGCAGGCCGCCCGGCAACAACATCTTCATACCCGCTTCCAGCGCGGCAACCCGGCCCTCAAGGGCAGCGACGCGGCTGTCCATTTCGGCCGCTGCCTCATCATTCAGGCTGACCTGACGCGCCGACGTGCTCGGTGCCGGTGCTTCGATCTTGCCGGTCAGCGTATGGGCATAGCGGTCTTCGCGCTGACCCGAACCTTTGGGGATCAGCACCACAAGCGGTGCCTCGCGCCCGGCCAGTCGTTCGAGGCCGTAACGCACCTCGTCCAGATCATCGAAGCGATGCAGGCGCTCGCTGCGGGCCAGCAGCTCGGCCAGGGTTTGCGGGCCGCGCAATAACAAAAGGCCGATCAGCGCCCGCTGCGGCGGGGTCAACTCCAGCGCCGAGTCCACGCGATGGGCATAGCGGGTGGCGCGGGAGCCGAACTCGCTGCGTACCAGGCCGCGCTCTTCGAGCTTGCGCAGCGCCTGCCCGACCCGGCCCGGGTCCAGCTTCATCACCGGATGGCGGCTGGTTTTCTGGTTGGCGGCCGTGACGCAGGCGTTCTGCGTCAGCGGGTAAGCCTCCGGCGTGGTCGACTCCTTTTCGATCAGGCAGCCTAGCACGCGCGCCTCTTCCGCACTCAGCGGCGGATCGAGCGGGACGTTGTCAATGGTGGCGTGATCTTGTGTCATTTCAGCAGCCAGAAATAGGATCAGACGAATTCTGATTCAAGAGTGTAGGCGCTGCGTCGACGACACGACACGACACAGATCAAAAAACCCCGCTCAAGGCGGGGTTTTTCGTCTTTCAGATTGAAAGCGGCAGGATCAGGCGGGCTGTACGTTGGCAGCCTGCGGACCCTTGGGGCCATCCTGAATGTCGAATTCGACCTTCTGACCTTCGGCCAAAGTCTTGAATCCGGAACCCTGGATAGCGCTGAAGTGTACGAATACGTCCTTGCCACCATCATCCTGACTGATGAAACCGAAACCCTTCGCCTCGTTGAACCACTTGACGGAACCTGTTGCCATGTTTCTAACTACCTTATGAAATACAAAAGAAAAAGCGCTTGCAGCTTATGAACGGGGGGATTCGGGAGGCAAACCGGGAGGGAGAACGACCTAAATACTCACTGCCATAATCTACAGGCACTACGGAGTGTAGCGCAGCCGCGGGCCAAAAGCCAGCGCTATTTTTGCGCTACGTGTCCTGCTGGTTCGCGGCCACGCGTGACAGCCAACTATTGAAGTCAGCCACAGGCATCGGCCGCGCAATGGCGTAACCCTGACCGCAGTTGCAGTCCAGCGCGATACACAAGGCCAGATGTTCCTGGGGTTCCAGGCCTTCGGCCACCACCTCCCGGCCCAGGGCCTGGGCGGTTTGGATGACCTTGCGGATGATGATCTGGTCTTTCTGATCGTGGACGATGTTTCGAATGAAACTCTGGTCGATCTTGACTACATCGGTAGCGAGCCGTTTCAGATAGGTGTCACTTGACAATTGTAGTCATGGGCGTGGTCGAAATCAGCCAGTGCCAGCCGAGTCCAACGCAATATCAAGCCTTGACACCGTACTTTGGAGAACACCCGCCGCAGTTCTTCATCACTGGCGAACTCGCCGCTTTCAGCGGCACGCCGGCCCTCTTCCACAGCACGCAGAAAGCGCAGCCGCTCAATGGCGTCTTCCAGCGTATCGTCTTCAGGCATTCGCTCGGCCAGACTA
>SKIE01000075.1 GCA_007116585.1 Wenzhouxiangella sp.
CCGACCCCATCGGCCCGGCCGAAGGCCTGTTCGGCCCCGGTTTTGTCACCGACTGTTTCGCCGCCCTGGCCGATGGCGGCATCCTGGTCCAGCAAAGCGAATCACCGCTGTTGCACCCGCATCTGATTAAGGGCATTCGCGACAACATGCAACAGGCTGGCTTTGCCGATATTCAGACGCTGGGCTTTCCCCAGCCCTGCTATCCGTCAGGCTGGTGGTCGGCTACGCAGGGCTGCAAGGGCGGGAAGATCGAGACCGTTACGCCAGAGCGCTTTGCCGCCAGCGGCATCCAGACCCGCTACTTCAACCCGGGCGTGCACGTGGGGGCGCTGGCGACGCTGCTTCCCTGAGCATCTGTTGGCTCGGTGTCCTGCGCCGTTGCCCTTGAAACCCACGCCAATAACGCTTCATGGTCGACCACCCGCCCATCATCAACATCGGCCAGGCCGTTCCGCGTCATTTTTTCATGATCCGGATGTTCTTCGTACAAGTACCTTAAATCTATCAGGCTGCGCTTGGCTCTACTTCTGCCGCGATCCGGGCCCCCGACTCACGCTCGGTCACGGCCAACTCATAGCTGGTCTGCAGGTTTAGCCAGAATCTAGCACTATTGCCAAAGAAATGGCCCAGCCGCAGCGCAGTGTCAGGAGAAATGCCACGCTTGCCGTTGAGGATATCCGTCAGGCGTCCGGAAGGCACCCTTAGCGCCATCGCCAGGCGGTTGGCCGATAACTCACGCGAGACCAACTCGCGCTTCAGAATTCGTCCGGGGTGAACAGGCAACATGGTGCTTCTCATCCTTCAGTGATAATCGACAATTTCCACTTCCCAGGCATCGCCATCGTCGAATCGAAAGCAGATCCGCCAAGGGCCATTGACCGTCATGGCCCACTGCTCCTTGCGGTCGCCCTTGAGTTTGTGCAGCCCGATAGACTTCAAAGGACTGATGTCATTCAAGGACGTTGCCGCATCAAGTATGGACAGCAGTTCCAGGGCCGCTTCTTCATCAAGCCCGGAGAACTTGCACTTCCCGTCTTCGGCGAAGCGACGGGTAGTGCTGTTGCCCCATGACCTGATCACCCAGTCACCATACTACGTGGCGCGTAGTATCGCAACTACGAGAGATCGGGGTCAGCACCCACCGCAGCATGTCCCCCGCGCCGGCTGTCGGCTGCGGCCGAGTCGGGTCCTACAGCGTGTACTCCGCCGAAAAACAGGTTGCGTTCGGGCCAGGCGCGGGCGTTGCGGTAGTGTTGCATCAGCCAGTCCTGGGCTTCTTCTGGCCAGGCTTCGGCCAGTTCCACGCTCAAGCTCCCGCGCTCCAGATGCACGCGCGGGGCGTTGACCGCGTCGCGCAAGCCCATGCCGAAATCGATCAGGTTGCACAGCACCTGGGCCAGGGCCGTGCGGATGCGGTTCGAGCCGCCGCTGCCTACCAGGTAGCGATGCTCGCCGCGGCGGATGATGGTGGGCGCCATCATGGAAGCCAGGCGGCGATTGCGCGGCCAGTTGTGGAAACCGGAGCGGTTCAGGTCTTCCTCGCCCAGCATGTTGTTCATCATGATGCCGGTGCCGGGAATCACGTAGCCCGAGGCCTCGCCGTTGGACAGGGTCATCGCCACGGCCAAGCCGCGCCCGTCGTCGATGCTGATGTGGGTGGTGCCGCGTCGGCTGACTTGGTGCTGGTGTCCGGCCAGGCCGGCAAAAGCTGCGCGCAGCGCGCGCTCCGATGCGAGCAGCTCAGGCCGCTCCAGCTGGGCACGCAGGTCCTCCGATTCCGCCATCGCCTGGCACAAGGCGGCCAGGTGTCCGGCCGAGCCGAATCTGGTACTGGAGTTCAGATGCGTGGCCAGACGCTGGCTGGCCAGCGCCACCATCAAGCCGCCGAACGCCGGCGGCGGCGTGGACCACAGCACCGCATCGCGGTAGCGCCAGCGCAGCGGCCGGCGCCAGCGTGCCCGGTAGCCGGCCAGGTCTTCAAGCAGCAAGTGCCCGCCGTCCGCAACTGAATCGCGCGCCAGTAGTCGCGCCGCCTCGCCGCGGTAAAACAGGTCCGGGCCTTCTTCGGCCAGCGTCTGGAGAAAATCAGCCAGTTCGGGGTTGGACAGCGGCGCGCCTTCAGCCGGCAGCGGCGCCTTGCGATCACTCAGGCCGAAAAACCGGGCCCCGGGATCAGTCGCACGCACAATCGGCTCCAGAATGGCCAGGGTGAAGGCCTGCACCCTGTTCAGCGTCAGCCCCTCGCGGCCCAGCGCCACCGCGGGCGCGACCAGCTCCGGCATGGGCAGACGGCCGTGGCGCTCGTGCAGGGCAAACAGGCCGGCAACCACCCCCGGCGTGGCCAGCGAGGCCATGCCGACATGGAATTCCTGCGTATTGGGCCCGAAGTTGCCAATGATGGGGTAGAAATCCAGCTCGCCGGCACGCCGCCGGCGCGGCGTCTGGGCAAAGAAGTCCAGCGCCTGCGGTGCCTGCCCGTTGCGCTGGATGAGCGCGTGCCCGCCGCCGCCCAGCGAACACAGCAGCGGCTCGGCAACCGTCGCGGCCAGCGCTGCAGCCACCGCCGCATCGGCCGCGTTGCCGCCGGCCTCC
>SKIE01000374.1 GCA_007116585.1 Wenzhouxiangella sp.
CAGGTCATAGGGATTGCGGGTCTGACCGCCGACGGCGCTCCAGCCGCTGGATGAACGCTCGCCGCGAAAGTTGGCCCATTCGCTCAGGTTGGTCTTGCCGAGAATCACTGCACCCGCCTCGCGCAGGGCGGTGACCAGCGGGGCATCGCGCTTGGTGTGGTTGTCGGCTAATACCAGAGACCCGGCGGTTGTAGGCAGTTCGCGCGATTCGATGTTGTCTTTGAGCAGAACAGGAATTCCGTGCAGCAGACCGGGAGTGTGTCCGTCCGCGAACTGCTGATCCAGCGCCCGGGCCTGCGCCAGAGCATCGGGGCTGACGGCAAGCACGCTGGCCAGATCCTTATCCAAGGCGTTAATCCGGTTGATAAAGTGCTGGGTGAGTGCTTCGGCGCTGACATCACCATTGATGAGATGCTGGCGCAATTCGCTGATTGACTTGTCATGCCAATTGTTGTCGGCGACAGCGGCGGTAACGAACAAGAACAGGGTCGAGCCGATCAGGGCGGTGCGGTACAAGCGGGTCAGGCGCATGGTGGAACCCCTTGAGGTTGTTGTCATCCTTGGTAACGATGCTATCGTATTTCCGCCATGACAGATCAGCGCCGCCATTGCCCCAACTGTCACGCCCGAATCCACCCGCTGGAACTGAGCGACCTGTTTCGGGGACGCAGGCTAAACTGCTCCAGTTGCGGGCGCGGTTTGTCGGCTGGCGTGGCCTGGTGGGCGGCGGTGCCGCTGGGCGCGGCCTTTGCCGGCGTACTGTTTTATTTTGCCGAGCGTGTGGAAGGGCCATTCTGGTTGGGTATTGCGCTCGGCGCGGCAATGACCTGGATCTTGACCTGGCTGATTCAGTCCGGTCTGCTGATTGAAGGTGCGCCATGGGTGACCATGTCGGCCCGCGACAAACCCTGGCCTTCGCGACGGTCCTGGTTCGGTATCAGGCTGGATTGATCGGATCAGAGCCTGATTGGCCGGGCTTCTGCTGCAGCAGGCGCTGGACGGTGCTGTCCTTGTGTTGCCACAACTCGTTCAGCCACCGCTGAAATTCGGCCCGATAGTTGTCGTCGCTGGCATAGTCGCCGCCGCGGAAACGCTCAGGAATGGCCAGCTGCCGGATGTGGACGCGGACCTCGGGGATGCGGTCGGCAAAAAGATCGACCAGCTCGCCGCGACCGTCCGGATAGACCAGCGTGATGTCGACAATAGTGTCCAGCGTATCGCCCATGGCATTCAGCACGAAAGCCGTGCCGCCGGCGCGTGGTTTGAGCAGATGGCGGTAGGGTGAGTCCTGCTCGGCATGCTTGGCCTCGGTAAACCGCGTGCCTTCGACAAAGTTGCCGACTGCTACCGGAATGCGCCTGAATTTCTGGCAGAAAGTTCGCGTGGCTTCGATGTCGCGTCCCGCCAGTTCCGGGCGCCGGGCGATCTGATCCCGCGAATAGCGTTTCATGAAGGGGAAGTCCATCGCCCACCAGGCCAGGCCCAGCAGCGGTACCCAGATCAGCTGGCTTTTCAGGAAGAAGCGCAGGAACGGCAGGCGCCGGTTGAGCACCTTCTGCAGCACGGGAATATCGACCCAGCTCTGATGGTTGGAGATCACCATGAAATGGCCGTCCGGCATTGGCTCGGGCAGTCCCTCGACATGCACTTTCATGCTGGTCAGATGGTCAATCATCCAGCTGTTGATGGCAATCCAGTTGGCGGCAATCGCCATCAGAGAGCGATCGCACAGCGAGCGCGCCGGCTCGAACCGAAAGATGGCCTTGAACAGCGCCATCAGCAGCAACGGCAAGATGTGCAGCAGGGTGTTGAGGGTCAGCAGCAACAGCGCACCGGTAATGCGCAGGCGACGGACCATTGAAGTCATCATCGGCAGATCTGGGCTGATAAGCTGGAGCTTATGGATCATAAACCGAAATTCTTCATCGGACAGATTGTTCACCACCGCCGCTTTAGCTATCGGGGCGCCATCGTCGACGTGGATCCTGTCTTCCAGGGCACAGAGGAGTGGTACGAGCAGGTGGCGCAATCGCGCCCGCCCAAGGACCGGCCCTGGTATCACGTGCTGGTGCACGGGGCCGATCATTCAACCTACGTTGCCGAGCGCCATCTCGAGGCTGATCCTCAGGGCGGCCAAATTGACCATCCTGCATTGGGGCGATTCTTTTCCCGCTTTGTTGGAGACCGTTATCTGTCGACTCGAGCGCTGCAGTAGCGCGGCATGCGAATGCGCGGTGTCGAGCAAATTCCATGGCTGTATGACGCGCTGATTCGTCTCTTCCCCGGCTTATCGCGCTGGCGACGGGATTTGCTGCAGCGCGCGTCGGGCCGGGTGCTGGAAGTCGGTTGCGGAACCGGTCTCGGATTACGCGAGCTGGCCGGCGGCAATGAGTTTGTATGCGGCGTGGATCCGGTGGCGGCCAGTCTGCGGCGAGCGGCTGCCCGCGTGCCGGCTGCCGGCGTTGCCGTGGCTCGGGCCGAACAGTTGCCGTTCGTTGACGACAGTTTTGACTGCGTGGTTTCCAGCCTGGTGTTTTGCAGCGTGACCAGGCCGGAGCAGGGTCTGGCAGAAATCCGTCGGGTTTTGC
>SKIE01000030.1 GCA_007116585.1 Wenzhouxiangella sp.
CGAATATCAGCGTGCCGTGCAACACTAGTAGTAGCGCGGTCTTGTCTATTCTGACTTCAGTCTTTTCATCGCGCCAGTCCCCGCACCGGGCCCTCACATGCCCAGCGTTTAGCGTGACGAAGTCTGGATCGTCCCAAAGCCGTGCCAGCACCTGAGTGTCAGCATCTTCGCCCCGCATGCTGTCGCAAAGCAGGCCACAGGACAGTCGCGAGTCAGACGGCGACATGGACACAACAATCCGTCGACCCGCGGCGGGCGGTTGTTTGAGCAGTGTTTCGACCGAGGGCTCGGCCGATGCAAACGCGGCCCGCACCGTCACCGTCTGGCCCAGGCGCTTTGCCAGCTTGTCCTCCAGCGCAACAGCCTGGGCGCGGGTCCAGGCATTGTGCGGTGAGCCTTTGGCCCGGCCAAAGCGTTTGCGCAGCGCCCCCAGCGTGCAGATCAGCCAGCGCAACGGTACGGGCAAATGCATGACCTGAGCGGAATGCGCCAGAGTGCGCTGACCGACCCGAAAGTTCTCGAAAAACCCGGCGGTTTCGGCCTCGCCGTGGGCGGCAAGAATCACTTCCAGGTCGGGCGGAGTGGCGCGACTTGCGCTGGAGGTCATACGCCAATAACGGCCAGATCAGCCGTCAAACAGCTGGGCCAGCGCCTGTCCGGGGTCGGGCTGGCGCATGAAGGCCTCGCCGATCAGGAACGCGCCGATGCCGCCGGCCTGCAGGCGCTTTACGTCTGACGGCGTGTGGATACCGCTCTCCGAAATCACAAGGCGGTCCGAGGGTACTAGCGGTGCCAGTTGCAGCGTGGTTTCCAGGTCGGTCACAAAGCGATGCAGATCGCGGTTGTTGATCCCGACCAGGTCACCGGGCACGGCCAGCGCGCGCCGCAGTTCCTGCTCATCGTGCACTTCGACCAGCACGCTGAGACCCAGCTCGCGGCCAAGAGACGACAACTCGCCCAGCGCCCCATCATCCAGGGCAGCAACGATCAGCAGCAGGGCGTCCGCACCCAGTGCCCGCGTTTCCCAGACCTGCCACGGATCAATAATGAAGTCCTTGCGCAGCACCGGCAGGCGGCAGGCGTTGCGCGCGGCGACCAGGTAGTCTGCGTGACCCTGGAAAAACGGCTCATCGGTCAGGACCGACAAACAGGTAGCACCGCCATTCTCGTAAGACCGGGCGATGTCGGCCGGGTCGAAATCCTCGCGGATGATGCCGGCAGACGGCGAGGCGCGTTTGACTTCAGCGATGACCGCATCGCTGGTTGCGGCGGCGCGTTGATTCAGCGCCCGGGCAAAATCTCGCGCCGGCGGCAAGTCGGCGCAGATTGACTTGAACTCGGACAGACTGCGCTGGCCCTGGCCGGCCTGTACCTGCTCGCGCTTGACCGCAAGAATCTTTTGCAGAATATCGTCACTCACAGCGCTTGCGTCCGCTCGGCATAGTCGCGCAGGCGAGTCAGGCCGGCCCCTTTGGTCAACACCTCGCGCGCGCGCTCGACCCCCGCGGCCAGGCTGTCGGCCTGACCCGAGACGTAAATCGCCGCACCGGCGTTGAGCGCAATCATGTCGGCGGCCGGGCCCGGTTCGCCGGCCAGAGCGGCTTCGATCAACGCCAAGCTATCGGCAGCGCTCTGCACGATCAGACTGTCCAGGGCTTCGACTTCGATACCGAAATCCGCCGGAAAGACCTGGTATTCACCGATCGCGCCGTCGCGCAACTCCGCCACCATTGTGGGTGCGCACGGCGAAATCTCGTCGAGTCCGTCAGTGCTGCGAACCACCATGACGTGGCGCGCGCCCAGCGACTGCATGACCTCGGCCATGGGACGAATCAGTTCATCGCTGAATACACCCAGCACCTGATTTGGCGCCAGCGCGGGGTTGGTCAGCGGCCCGAGCAGGTTGAACAGGGTTCTCAAACCCAGCGATTTGCGCGGCCCGATGGCGTGTTTCATCGCCGCGTGGTGCTGCGGGGCGAACAGGAAGCCCACCCGCAGCTCGTCGATGACCCGGGCAACCTGTTCGGGACTCAAATCAAGGCGACATCCGGCAGCCTCGAGCAGATCAGCCGCGCCCGATTTGCTCGACACGGCGCGATTGCCGTGTTTGGCGATGCGCACGCCGGCAGCCGCCGCAACAAAAGCCGAGGCGGTCGAAACATTGAACAAGCTGGCACCGTCACCGCCCGTACCGACGATATCGGTCAAGCCTTCACGATCAATATCAACCTGGGCCGCAAAACCGCGCATGACTTCGGCCGCCGCGGCAATCTCGGCAGGCGTTTCACCCTTCACGCGCAAAGCCATCAGGAATCCGCCAATCTGGGCCGGATCAGCTTCTCCGCCCATGATTTCGGTCATGGCGGCGCGCATCAGGGTAGGCGAGAGATCGTTGCGGTCGGCCAGCAGGGCCAGCGCGTGACGGATTTCGCTCATGCTCAAAGACTCTTCAAGAAATTGCTCAGCAAATCGTGGCCATGTCGAGTCAGGATGGACTCGGGATGGAACTGTACGCCTTCCACAGGCAGCTCGCGATGACGAAAACCCATGATCTCGTCGCGCCTGCCGTCTTCAAAAGCG
>SKIE01000144.1 GCA_007116585.1 Wenzhouxiangella sp.
CCCAGCAGGCCGAGGCCAATATAGATCGCCAGCGTTGCGATGGCCACTGCGCTGAAGAACTCGAGCACGGCCGAGGACAGAAAAGCGACGCGCAATACCTGCATCGTTCGCTCACGAAACTGTTCCGAGAACGACCGCATTCGATCAAGTTCGCGTGTTTCAGCGCCGAAGCGCCGGAGCGTGTCGAGGCCCTGCAGGCGGTCAAAGAATAGTCCGCTGAGACGCCCCAGGGCGTCCTGCTGACGACGCGAGATTTGCTCGGCACCCATACCGATGATGATCATGAAACCGGGAATCAGGGGCGCGGCCAGCAGCAGCAGTGCCCCGGCCAGCCAGTCGGTCGCAAACACGGCAATCAGAATGGCGGCCGGCACCATCAGGGCCACGCTGCTTTGCGGCAAGTAACGTGAATAGTAAGGGTCAAGCAGGTCGACCTGCTCAATCAGGCCGGTGGTCAACTGACCGGTGCCGCGCGGGCCGCGATACAGGGGCCCGGCCGCTGTCAAGCGGGCGAACAGCTCATGTCGCAGCCGGCGTCGGGTTCGGCTGGACGCACCGGCGCTCAAGTGGCTGCGCAGGCTGACAACGGCAGCGCGAATACTCCAGGTCAGCAGCAGACCGGCCAACGGAAGGATTAGTGACTGCAGCGCCATCCCGCCGACGATGACGCCACTCAGAATCCATGCCAGCAGGCCAGCCTGAGCGACGACGCTGAGCGCTTCAAGAACGGCCAGCGCAAAAGAAGAGGGCACCAGCCATGCCGGTGCCCTCGTCTTGAGCCAGACCTTGTCGGACTGATCAGTGGCCAGCGTAGCCTGCTCCAGGTTTGACCTTGCCGCGGAAGACCCAGTAGGTCCAGGCGGTGTAGCCCAGGATGATGGGGATCAGGAACATGAAGCCGATCAACAGGAACAGCTGGCTGCCCGGATCCGAGGAGGCGTCCCAGAAGGTGTAGTTGGGCGGTACGGCGTACGGCCACATGCTGATCAGAATGCCCAGATAAAACATGGCAAACAGGGTCATGGAGGCGACGAAGGGCGTGCCCTCATCGCGCTTGCGCACGCGCTGGAAAATCCACGCGCCCAAGGCAATCGTTGCCACGGGGAAAATCCACAGCCAGTTCAGGTTCTCGAACCAGCGTGCCATCACCCGTTCGTTGGCCAGCGGCGTCCACAGGCTGACCACGAGGAAAAAGAACATCACGGCGCCGAGCAGATAGGGCGTGACCTTGTAGGCCCAGTCCTGGGTTTTGCCTTCGGTTTTCATAATGGTCCACGTGGCGCCCAGCAGAGCGTAGCCTGCGACCACGCCGAGCCCGGTCATCAGGGTAAACGGCGTCAGCCAGTCGAACGCCCCACCAACATAGCGGAAGTTTTCGGTTTCGAAGCCCTGAACATAGGCCCCGATCACGGCGCCCTGAGCGAAGGAAGCCACCGTTGAACCGCCAAAGAACGAATAGTCCCACAGGTGCTTGTTCCGGGTTGCCTTGAAGCGGAACTCGAAAGCAATGCCGCGAAAGATCAGCCCCGCCAGGAGTAGAAACACGCCGATGTAAAGCGCGGGCAGAAACACGGAGTAAATCAGCGGGAAGGCGGCCAGCAGGCCAGCCCCGCCGAGAATCAGCCAGGTTTCGTTGCCGTCCCAGACCGGCGCGACCGACCCCATCATCAGATCCCGGCACTCGTCGCTGGGGGCAAACGGAAACAGGATACCCACGCCGAGATCGAAGCCATCCATCAGCACGTACATGAACACGCCGATGCCGATCAGTACGACCCAGATCAATGTCAGATCAATCAGTTCCATGTTCAGCTCCCTGCCGCGCTTGGTGCATCGTCAAGTGTCGTGGGCACTGCGGACCACGGCCGTTTGGGTCGGGCACTGCTCGAGCCCTCTGCGCCATCGATCGGATCCGGCCCTTCGCTGATCACCTTGCGCAGGTAGAAAATACCGGCGAACATGACGACGGAGTAGACGGCGATGTAGCCGATCAGCGTGACCAGCGTCATCCACCCGGTGATGGAGGGTGTGACGGCCTCATCGAGACGCATCATGCCCTGAATCATCCACGGCTGACGACCGACTTCGGTGACGAACCAGCCGGTCAAAACGGCGATGAACGGCGTCGGAATCAGCCAGGTAAAGACCTGCAGCAGGCGGTTGGACTCAAACAGGGTGCCCTTGTAGAGCTTCCACGCAGCAAGAAGGTAGACCCCGATGAAGACAAGGCCGAGGGCGACCATGATCCGGAAGCTCCAGAACACGATGCCGACCGGCGGACGCTCATCGGCCGGCACCTCCAGCAAGCCCGGCACTTCGCCACTCGGGCTGTGCGTCAGCACGATGCTGGCCAGGAACGGGATCTTGATTTCGAAGTGGTTGGTCTCGTTCGCCGCATCGGGAATTGCGAACAGGATCAACGGCGCTCCGGACTTGGTTTCCCAGGCGCCCTCCATGGCCGCGACTTTCATCGGCTGATGCTCGAAGGTGTTCAGACCGTGCTCATGGCCCAGGAAGAGCTGCAGCGGTGCCGCGACAGCGAGCATGACCACACACATCTTCAGCGCCTTTTTGCTCGTTTCAACGTTGCGACCGTGGCGCAGGTACCAAGCGCTGACGCCGGCCACGACAACGCCGCCAGTGATGAACGAGGCGACTGCCATATGGGCAAAGCGGTACGGGAACGAGGAGTTGAAAATGGCCTGCGTCCACGAGGTCATGTGGACCATGCCGTCAATCATTTCCACGCCCGCCGGGGTGTGCATCCAGCTGTTGGCCGACAGGATCCAGAAAGACGAGATGAACGTGCCGATAGCGACCATGCAGGCTGAAAACAGGTGCATGCCGCGAGGCACCTTGTCGCGACCGAACAGCAAGACGCCGAGGAAAGTGGCTTCCAGGAAGAACGCCGTCACAACCTCATAACTGAGAATGGGGCCCAGGAAGTTGGAGGCCGAATAAGAAAAATTCGACCAGTTGGTGCCGAACTGGAACGCCATGACGATCCCCGACACAACGCCCATACCGAAGACGACGGCAAAAACCTTGACCCAAAATTTTGCCAGTTTCAGGTAGACCGGGTTGTCGGTGCGGAAATACAACGCCTCAAGCACCGCCACGTAAGCCGCCAGACCGATGGTGAAAACCGGAAAAATGGCATGAAAGGAGACAACAAACGCGAACTGGATTCGCGATATCAGTACTGGGTCAAGATCCATAGCGCTCACCTCATTAAAGTGAGCCGAAAGTATAACGTATCAGTTGTTCGCGGATATGAAGATTTGGCCCGGAAAGTGCTCTAGTTCATCCCGAAAACCGTCGTGACGATCTGGCGCTGATGAGCCCTGTATCGGTGCTCCCAGACGAAGATGCCCTGCCAGGTGCCCAGTACCAGTCTGCCGCCTTTTACGGGCACCGAAAGCCCGGTCTGAGTCAGCACCGAGCGCACGTGTGCCGACATGTCGTCGGGGCCTTCCGCGGTGTGAGCAAAGCGCTTGTCGCCGTCGGTAACCAACCCGCTGAAGCTGGTCTCCAGGTCGGTCAATACATCGGGATCGGCGTTTTCCGTGATCAGCAATGAGGCGGAGGTGTGGCGAATGAAGATCTGGCACAGGCCTGTCTGGACGTTGCTCTCGGCAACGGCTCCGCTGATCTGCCTGGTGACCTCGTACAGTCCGCGCCCACTTGTGGCGACGGTGAACTCTGCCTGATGCAGTTTCATGTCTGGCTCATCTCGGCCAACAGTTCCGCCTGGTGGGCCTCTTGCAGCGGATCCAGCACCAGAGTCAGATCTCCGGCCAGAATGCTGTCGAGTTCGTAGACGGTCAGGCCGATTCTATGGTCGGTGACTCGACCCTGGGGGAAATTATAGGTCCTGATCCGCTCAGAACGGTCGCCGGAGCCGACCTGAAGTTTGCGATCGGCTGCCTGCTGGCTGCGCTGACTCTCACGCTCGGCCTCCAGCAGACGGGCACTCAGAAGACTCATCGCCCGCGCTTTGTTCTTGTGCTGGGAGCGCTCGTCCTGGCACTCGACAACAATGCCGGACGGCAGATGGGTGATCCGAATGGCCGAGTCGGTGGTATTGACGTGCTGGCCTCCGGCCCCAGAGGAGCGATAGGTGTCGATACGCAGATCGCCCGAGTGGATGTCGACGGCATCCACTTCGCCAACCTCCGGCAGGATCGCCACCGTGCAGGCCGAAGTGTGGATGCGGCCCTGTGACTCCGTGGCCGGAACCCGCTGTACCCGGTGCGCGCCAGACTCGAATTTCAGCCGTGAATAGGCCCCCCGACCGACGATCCGGGCCACGACCTCGCGATACCCGCCGGCGTCATTGTCCTGTGCCGACAAAATCTCGACTTGCCAGCCCTGGCGCTCGGCAAAGCGGGTGTACATACGCAGAAGGTCTCCGGCAAATAGTCCGGCCTCCTGTCCGCCGGTTCCGGCCCGGACCTCAAGGAAGATGTTGCGCTCGTCATTGGGGTCTTTGGGCAGCAGCAAACGCTGCAGCTGATCGAGCAGAGTCTCCTGGCGAGCGGTTGCCTGCTGGATTTCCTCCCCGGCCAGTTCACGCAGGCTTTCATCGTCTTCGGTGAGCATTTCGTCGGCCTCGCGTCGCGCCTGTTCGCACTGGCCGTAGTCCCGCCACACCTGGATCACCGGTTCAAGTTCCCCATACTCGCGCGATAACTGCTGGAACTGGCGTTGATCGCCGATGATCTCGGGGTCGGCCAGCAGGTGGGCCAGTTCCTCGAACCGTTCGCTGGCCTGTTCAAGACGATGACGAATGCCGCGGTCCATACCGGCTTCAATCCTGATTGAGGAAATAAAAGCGGGCCGCCCGCAGCAGGGCCTCATCGTCGCTTTCGGCGGCCTGGCGCAGGCGAATGCTGGGACCATGAAGGAGCCGGTTGACCAGCCTGTGGCTGAGTTTGCGCATGACATCCTCGGGCGACTTGCCACTGCCCAGTTCCGAAATGGCTTGATCGAGCAGCGCATCGCGCTCCTGCTGGGCGCGCTGGCGCAGATCTTTGAGCGTCGCCGTGGTGTTCTGCAGCCGCAACCAGCGCTCGAAGCTGGTGACTTCCGATTCGATTATTTCCAGCGCCTTGTGCAGGGCGGCCATGCGCTCCTTGTGGCCGGATTCGATGATTGCGTGGAGATCATCGATCGTGTACAGAAACAGGTCTGATAAATCCGAGGCCGCCGGCTCGATGTTCCGCGGCACGGACAAGTCGAGCGCGAACATGGGCTGATGGCGCCGGCTGGCCAGGGCCGCGGTGAACATCGGACGGGTCAGTATCGCGTCCTTGCTGCCGGTGCAGGCCAGCACCATGTCGTGCTTTGGCAACAGCTGGGGAAGCTCGTCCAGGCCATGCGGGCTGGCGTCGAAGCGTTCGGCCAGGGCCTCGGCGCGATCTGTACTGCGATTGGCGATGCTCATGCCGCGCACGCCGTTGTCGCGAAAGTGCAGCGCGCAGTCTTCGATCATTTCGCCGGCTCCGATCAGCAGCACGCGCAGGCGGTCAAGCGAGCCAAAAATCTGCCGGGCCAGGCGCAGCGCGGCAAAGGGCAGGGTGACCGGGTTTTGACCGATTGCTGTCTCCGACCGGACCCGCTTGGCGCCCGCGAAAGCGTGCTGGAACATGCGGTCGAGTTTGCTGTCCAGAGTTCCGGTCTCATGCGCCAGTTGCCAGGCCTGCTTGACCTGGCCAGCGATCTGGGGCTCACCGACCACCATGGAGTCGGCCCCGCACACGACTTTCATCAGATGAAAAACCCCGGCTGACTGCTCCAGATGGTACAAGTGCTCCTGATATTGCCCAGGGTCGAGCCCGTGCCAGTCATGCAGCCAGTCGGTCACCAGACGCGTGATGTTCGCATCGTTGGAGGTGAAAATCTCCGTTCGGTTGCAGGTGCTGACAATGGCGCAGCCATTGATATCCGGTGTGGCGGCCAGCCCGCGCAGCGCCTCAGGCAGGGTGTCGGCAGGAAAAGCCAGCCGCTCGCGAATCGCGATAGGTGCGGTGTGATGGCTGATACCGACGACCGACAATGACATGCTGATAGACTTTTGGCCAAACCTTTCATTTTGACGCCGCCCATGAACCAGATCAAGCTGATTCTCTTTAGCGTCCTGTTTTTGTTGCTGTCGGCCTGTGCATCCTTGCCGGATACGGATGACAGCAGCGCGGAAACGGAAACCGAGACTGCGGCATCCTACACCGAAGACGAGTGGTCCGAGGAAGTCTTGTTCCAACTTCAGGCTGCCGCGCACGGCGGATTCAGCGAGGATCATGATCGAGTCCTGCAGGATCTGCTGGCCACCGCCGGTGAAGAAGGTGACGTTGAACTCGTTCAGCAGGCGGTTGGCCTGGCGTGGCGGATGCAGCGCTGGGCCCTGCTGCAAGAGGCAGCGGGTCTCTGGCGCCAACTCGATCCGGATAGCGCCGACGCCCGGCGGCTGGAGATTCTTGCGGCCCTGAACCAGGGGGAGAATAACAAAGCCGTCGAACTGGCGGCCCGTTGGCTGAGCCATGACAATGAGTCAAGCGAACGCCTGCTGCGACGAGATCTTGTGCAGGTGATTGCAGCTGCCGAAGGGGTCGAGGATCGGCCTGCGGTGCTGGATGAAGTGATTTTGACCATGGAGATTGACCGGGACGATGGCCCAGCGCTCGCCGCGCGCAGTCAATTGCACTGGCAGCTCGACCAGCCGGAACGGGCCTATGAACTGGCGCGGAAGGCGGCCGCCCTGACCGGCGACCGGAGTGATCTGACTTGGGCCGCGCAGTTGGCGACGGCGCTGGACGACTTCCCTGAAGCGCTGGTTCTGTACCGGCAGGCCAGGCAGGCCGCGCCGGAAGAGTGGACGCTGGGCCTGGCCGAAGCTGAAGTGCTGCGTAACCTCGAGCGTCTGGATGATGCGCTGGAGGTGCTGTCAGAACTGCCGATCAACCCTGACGTGCTCTACAGCATCGCTACCTACCGCTTTCAGACCGGCGATGAGCGGGGTGCGGCGGAAGCCTGGCATCAGCTGGCAGCCTGGTCGCCGGTTGAGGACAGCGATCAGCATGCTTTCATGGTGGCCTGGCTGGCGGAATTTCTCGAGCGTCCGGCTGATGCAGCTCAGTGGTACGCACAGGTTCGGGGTGGAAGTAATGTCGACCGCGCTATGATCCGGCGTGCGGTGTTGCTGGCGGACGACGGCAAGCTGGACGAGGCGCGCGGGCTGCTTCAGCTGGCCCGCGATACCGAGCAGGTCGATCAGCGTGAGCGGGCTTTTCTGGTCGAGGCTGAACTCTTGCGAGAGCAGGGCCACGAGGCCGATGGTCTGCGCCTGCTCGGTGACGCCCTGCGCGAGTCACCCGCCAGTATTCGCTTGCTCTACGCACGCGCGATTCATGCCGTCGAGGCTGATGATCTGGAACTGGCTGAGCAGGATCTCCGGCGCATCATCCAGATTGACAGCGACAATGCCATGGCTCTCAACGCGCTGGGCTATACGCTGACCGATCGAACGCATCGACACAGCGAAGCCTACCGCCTGATCCGGCGAGCGCTGGAGCTGGAGCCTGACGAGCCGGCCATTCTGGATTCCATGGGCTGGGTGTACTTTCGGCTGGGGCGCCCGGAGACCGCGTTGCCCTATCTCGAGCGTGCTCTGGACGGCGAAGACAACCCGGAAATCGCGGCCCACCTGGTCGAGGTGCTGTGGGTGCTTGAGCAGCGCGAGCGCGCGACGGAACTACTGCGCGAGGCGCTGGTGCGGCACCCGGACGACCAGCATCTGGACGATACTCGGAACCGTCTGGAGATCAGTCTGTGAGATCCGGGGCGGTGTTGGTCCTCGCGTCCGGGGTGCTGCTGTTGATGCTCGGCGGCTGTGCAGTTCGCGAACAGCGCCCCGAAGGCGCCTGGCTGGAAGAGCGCGAGGCCTGGTTTGCCCTCTACCCGTCCTGGCAGGTCAGTGGTCGGCTGGCCCTGTCGGATGGTGAGCAGGGCGGCCAGCTGTCGTTCGATTGGCGCGCGGAGGGCGATCAGCATGATCTGCGCCTTCGAACCGCGGCAGGTGGGCGACAGTGGCGCTTGTTGTTCAATCCTACCGGCGCGGTGCTGGAAGGCAGCGACGTTGGTCTGGTGCGCGGGCCTGACCCGGATGCACTGGTCGCAGAAGTTGTTGGCTGGCCGATTCCCGTGCTGAGACTGGCCTACTGGCTGCGCGGATTGCATTCGGGGCTTGAAGAGCAGGTCGGTTATGCCGAAGACGGCACCATGGCGCGAATCGCTGGCGAGGAGTGGGTGCTGGATTACCTGCGCTTCACGCAGATGCCAGACGGTCCGCTGATGCCGCAGAGGGTGCACGCCGAGAGTCCGCCGTATCAGGTTCGCATGCTGCTGCGAGGATGGCGCTGGATGGACCCCGGCGCTTGAAATGTCGCTATAATGTCGCCCCGTAGCGGGTCGGCCTGACGTGCCGACAAGAAAACTCTCGACTGGGACGTCGCCAAGTTGGTTAAGGCACGGGGTTTTGATCCCCGCATTCGCAGGTTCGAGTCCTGCCGTCCCAGCCATTTCTGGCTCCGGGTGTTCGAAAGCGAAACGGGTGCGCTCTTGGCAGATTCCTCCGTGATGGTTTTTTCCGGCAACGCCAACCCGGCGCTTGCCGCAGCAGTTGCTCGGTCCCTGGGCGTGCCGGTGGGCCGTGCCAATGTCGGCCGGTTCAGCGATGGTGAAACCATGGTTGAAATCATGGAAAACGTTCGTGGCAGCGACGTCTACGTGATCCAGCCGACCTGTTCGCCCGCGGCCGAGAACTTCATGGAGTTGCTGGTGATGATGGACGCGCTGGCGCGAGCGTCGGCCTGGCGGCTGACGGCGGTCATTCCTTATTTTGGCTATGCGCGCCAGGATCGCAGGCCGCGTTCGGCCAGAGTGCCGATTACGGCCAAGGTGGCGGCCCGCATGATCGGCACCGTCGGTACCGACCGGGTGGTGACGGTGGATCTGCACGCCGACCAGATCCAGGGATTCTTCGATATCCCGGTCGACAACGTCTATGCCTCGCCTTTGACGCTGGCTGATATCTGGAAGCAGTACAGTGCCGAAGAGATCATCGTGGTCTCGCCCGATGTGGGTGGCGTGGTGCGCGCCCGGGCCATTGCCAAGCGCCTGGACGCGGACCTGGCCATCATCGACAAGCGCCGTCCGCGCGCCAATGAAGCGACGGTAATGAATCTGATTGGTGACGTGCGCGGCAAAATCTGCGTGCTGGTTGACGACATGATTGATACGGCCGGCACGCTGTGTGCCGCTGCTGGCGCGCTGAAGGATGCTGGTTCGGTGAAGGTGGTGGCCTATTGCGTTCACCCCGTGCTTTCCGGACGAGCCATTGACAACATCAGCAATTCGCGGCTGGACGAGATCGTGGTGACCGACACCATTCCCTTGAGCCAGGCCGCGCTGGATTGCGGCCGAATCCGTCAGCTGTCGGTCGCGCAAATGCTGGCTGAAACCATCCGCCGCATGGCCGAGGGAGAATCGGTCAGCTCGATGTATGTCGATTGACGGGGTACCTGCCTTTTAGCTGTACCCGATCCAGACGGCGACTACCATCGCCGCAGATCCAGCCACCAGCAGCTTGATGATCAGCGGGAAAATAAAGCGGAACCAGCGGTCGTAGGGAATGCCGGCCAGGCCAATAATCCCCATCAGCACCGCATTGGTCGGCACCACCATGTTCATGAAACCATCGCCGAACTGGAAGGCCAGCACCGCGACCTGGCGACTGACGCCGACCAGATCACCGATCGGTGCCATCA
>SKIE01000140.1 GCA_007116585.1 Wenzhouxiangella sp.
GAAGAGGAAATTGAGCGCCGCGAGCGTTTGCGCGAAGACGAGGACGACGAGGCATGAGTCGATCGGTACTGCTGGCCGAGGCCCCTATTCCCGATACCAGCAAGTCGCTGCTACTCTACGAGCACAAAAACAAGTTCTCCATGGTCATCCCCGGTCGCGGCGAGTTGATGAACAGCCGCGTGCACGGCTCGGAAAAGGCGCTGGCCGACCTGGCCTGTGCCCGCATGGACCAGCCCGCCCGGCCGCGCATCCTCGTCGGCGGTCTGGGCATGGGTTTCACCCAGGCCGCCGCTCTGGACGCCGTGGGCCCGGATGCGGAAGTAGTGGTCGCGGAACTGATCCCTGAGGTGGTGGATTGGCATCACGAGTGGATCGGTGCGCCGGCCGGCCATCCGCTCAAAGACCCGCGTAGCAGCGTGTTCGTCGGTGATGTCGCCCAACTCCTGCGCGCCGAGCCCGACGGCTTCAACGCCATCCTGCTCGACGTCGACAACGGTCCGCAGGCCGTGATCCGGCGCGAAAACGATTGGCTCTATGGTCTGGAGGGACTGGCTACAGTGCGCCAGGCCCTGCGCAAGAACGGCGTGCTGGCAATCTGGTCAGCGGGACCAGATGCGCAATTCAGCGCCCGCCTGAAGCGCGCCGGTTTCCAGGCAGATCTGGTCATCGTGCGTCCCCACCGTGCCGGCAGGGGGGCACGGCACTACATCTGGCTGGCGCGCTAACCAGAAGTGAAAAACCTTTGAACTGCTGGGCTAGGTGACCGATCAGGCGGCGCTCACCCGTCAGCCTGACCGATCAAGTCAAGGAACTGGTGCATTCGCATAGAAATGCCACACGAAAATCGCTGCCGCCCCGCGATCAGGCCGCCATGGTTCTGCCAGGGCATCGGCCTGCCTGCGATCGGGGCGATCACCGAGTTTCTTGATACGCTGCAGTCCTGCCTGGATGGCCAGGTCATCAGCCGGCCAGACATCGGGCCTTCCGAGCGAGAAGAGTAGAAACATCTCGGCACTCCAGCGCCCGAAACCCTTGAGCCGGGTAATTTCGGCAACCACTGCCTCGTCCGGCTTATCGACCAGCGCGGCCGGCACCAGACGACCCGCCAGAACGGCTTCGGACAAACCGCGCGCATAGGCGATTTTTTGTCGGGACAAACCCAGCGAGCGCAGACCCTCATCACTCAGGTCCAGAACCCGTTGCGGCTGCAATTCACCACCCAGAGCCTTCTCAAGGCGACCAAAAATAGAGGCCGCAGCCTTCACCGACAGCTGCTGTCCGACCAGAATCCGAAGCAGGTGTTCAAAGCTCGGCTCCCCTTGACGCCGTTCTTCGGGGTATCCCGCCTGTTTCAGTGCCAGGGCAATATGCCGGTCTTTTTCTGCCAGCCGGTCCAGCGCGCGTTCAAGATGGCGACGGGTCAGTTGAAAGTCCAAAGAGTCTCCGGTTGGTTCCAGTCCAAGGTCTTTCCTGATCGTACTCCAACTGGCCAGACCCGCGAACCGGTCGGTTTGTCACCGGCCTGCCATCGGCCGCCGGTACACTGTGCGATTATTCTCTCCCCTACGCTCGTTTTCGTCCGATGACCGTCAAAAGCCCGCATTCTGTTTTCTCTGCCTGCCTTGCTTCTTTGCTGCTGCTGATCGGCGGCAACACACAGTCCGAAACGCAGCCGGAACGCCACAGCCATGAACACAGGCCGCGACTGGTAATCGGTATCACGGTCGACCAGATGCGCCCGGATTATTTTTACAAGTACTGGGACCACTACGGCGAAGGCGGCTTCCGGCGCTTGCTGAACGACGGATTTCTGTTCCGCAACGCCCAGTACCGGCATGGCCATACAGCAACAGGCCCCGGTCATGCGGCGGTCTACAGCGGCACAACGCCCAGAGTACATGGCCTGATCGGCAACCGCTGGTTTGTGCCTGAACTGGGCCGCGAGATCAACGTGGTCGAAGTGCCCGACAGCGACTATGAAACCGTCGGCGGCGGCGCCGAAGCCGGTCTGAGAAAATCACCGGGCAACATGCGGGTCACGACAGTCGGCGATGAGCTGCATCTGTACAGCAGTGAGCGCTCGCGGGCCCTGTCCATCTCGTTCAAGGACCGCTCGGCCATTCTGTCAGGAGGCCATACCGGCAGCGCCTACTGGTTCGACCCCGCTACCGGCAATTTCATCACCTCGACCTTCTACCGCGAGGAGTTGCCGGCATGGCTGCGCGAATTCAACGCGCGCGGACTCGCCCGCGAGTTTCTCCAGCGCACCTGGGAACCGGCTCGCGACATCGAGTCCTATGTCGAAAGCCGCGCTGATCGAAATCCGTATGAGCGACCGCTGCCGGGCATGTTTCGCGCCACCTTTCCCATGGATCTGGCCGAAGTCATTCGCCAGCCAACCATGGACGCCGGAGTGCTCGGTATCACGCCGTTCGGCGACGAGCTGCTGTTCGAGCTGGCCAAGACCGCCTTGACCGAAGAGGCGCTGGGCCGCGGCGACACACCGGACATGTTGATGATCGGACTGTCCGCGGCCGACATCATCGGTCACTTCTTCGGCCCCGCCTCCAA
>SKIE01000032.1 GCA_007116585.1 Wenzhouxiangella sp.
AGGCGAGCAGAAACGGCTCGATGCCCATGTCGACCAGGCGGGTAATCGCGCCCACGGCCGTGTTGGTGTGCAGGGTCGAGAGCACCAGGTGCCCGGTCAGGCTGGCCTGGACCGCGATACGCGCGGTTTCCAGATCACGAATCTCGCCCACCATGACCACATCCGGGTCCTGGCGCAGAATGGCGCGCAGGCCGCGGGCAAAGGTCAAGTCCACCTTCGGATTGACCTGGGTCTGGCCGATACCGTCGAGATCGTATTCAATGGGATCCTCGACCGTCATGATGTTGCGACTGCGGTCGTTGAGCCGCATCAGGGCGGCATACAGCGTCGTTGATTTGCCCGAGCCGGTCGGCCCGGTGACCAGCAGGATGCCGTGAGGGCGGGCAATCAGCCCGGCCACGCGCCGCTCGGTGTCTGCGTCCATGCCCAGTTCGGCCAGATCCAGCCGCCCGGCCTGCTTGTCGAGCAGCCGCAGCACCACCCGTTCGCCGTGACTGGAAGGCAACGTCGAGACGCGCACATCGACCGGGCGTCCGGCAATCCGAAGCCCGATGCGCCCGTCCTGGGGAATGCGTTTTTCGGCAATGTCGAGCCGCGCCATGACCTTGATTCTCGAGGTAATCAAACCGGCCAGGGCGCGCGCCGGCGACATCACCTCACGCAGCACGCCGTCGACGCGGAAGCGGATCGAGAGGCGGTCTTCAAACGGCTCCAGGTGGATATCCGAGGCGCCCTCGCGCAGCGCCTGGGTGAGCACGCCATTGATCAGACGGATGATGGGCGCATCGTCTTCGCTCTCGAGCAGGTCGGCCGGCTCGGGCAGATCCTCGGCCAGGCGGGCCAGGTCCAGATCCTCGCCCAGGTCTTCGGCCACCCGCGCCGCGGTATCTTCGCCGGCCTCGTACAGGCGACTGACCAAGCGATCAAACTCGGCTGCGGACAGGCGGTCCAGCGCGACCGGCGCGCCGAGGTGGCGCCGGACTTCCTGCAGGGCCGCCACATCCACCGGCTCGCGCACGGCCAGGCGCACGCGCTCGCCGTCATGGCCGGCCACGGCCACCCCTCGGCGGCGGGCGAAACCATAGGCCGGACGAAACTCAGCGCTCATCCGGCGGCGAGTGCAGGAAATCAGCCAGGTCCGGCAGCAGCGGCATCTCGTCGGGCCGGGTCAGTCCGCGCGGTCGCTCGCGCTGGTTGAGTTGCTGACCGCGGATGCGGGTGTACTTGGATCGGGTCAACTCGTCACTCAGCGCCTCGTCATGCAGGATTCTGGGACGGATAAACACCATCAAATCGCGCTTGACGCTGGTCGTGGAGCGATAGCGAAACAATTCGCCCAGCAGCGGAATACGACCCAGCCCCGGCACGCTCTCCATCTGCTCCTGCAAATCGTCCGTGGTCAACCCGCCCAGCACCAGCATGGCGCCATCCGGCACCATGACGCGGGTCGAGATCGTGCGCTTGTTGGTAATCAGATCAACCGCGCCGCCCGACGGCGCCAGGGTCGAGACTTCCTGAGAAATCTGCAGCATGATGGTGTCGCCCTCGTTGATGTGCGGGGTGACGTTGAGCTTGATGCCGATTTCCTCGCGGTTGACGGTCT
Source organism: Wenzhouxiangella sp. (assembly GCA_007116585.1). Next base: position 1,604 of record SKIE01000032.1, read on the forward strand.
GGAACGGGTTGACCTGGCCATCGCCGTCAGTAAATCCCTGGGTGGCGAAACTGCCCGACAGAAACGGCACTTCCTGGCCCACGTTGATACTGGCTTCGTGGTGGTCCATGGTCACGATGGACGGGGTCGACAGAACGTTGGTATTGGCATCCTGGCTCAGGGCACGGGCCAGCGCGCCAATCTCGAGAATCTCCACGCCGAGCAGGCTGGAACGTCCGCGCACGTAGCCCACGTTGAGCCCGCGTCCGGGCAGCAGCAGATTGCCGTCGGCGCCGACTTCGCCAGCCGCACCGCTCAGGTTGAGGATATTGCGCCCGCCGGTCTGGAAATTCGTGCCGCCGAACAGACCGCGATCGCCCGAGGCAAACGCCTGCCACTGAATGCCGAGCTCGCGCGAGGTGTCGACCGCGACCTCGGCGATGATCGCCTCGACCAGCACCTGAGCCCGTCTAATATCAAGCTGGCGAACCACCGACTGGATGGAACGAAAAGTTGCCGGCGAGGCGCTGACTACTAGCGAATTGGTGTCAGCGTGGGCCTGAATGCGAACGGGCTGCGACTCTTCCCGGTCGAGGTCGAGCATGCCTTCGAGCACCGGCACGAGCGTATCGGCCGTAGCATAGCGCAGGTAAATCACCTGGGTGCTGCCCTCGCGCTCCAGCGGCGTGTCCAGATGGCTGATCAGCGTGCGCAGGCGCAGCCTGCGATTGGGCTCACCGGCCAGGATCACGGTATTCGTGCGCTCATCGGCCAACGCGCTTTCTGCGCTGCCGCTGTCGGGATAGAGCCGGTTGAGCAGGCGCACCACCTCGGCGGCGTCGGCATGGCTCAGGGCGATCACCTCGACTTCCTGGTCACTGGCAGCGTCCAGACGCCGGACCAGGGTCTCAATCCGGCGGATATTGGCCGCTCGATCGGCAATGATCAGGACGTTGGACGGGTCATGGTGGGCCATGAAGGCCGACTGCGGCAAAAGCGAACGCAGCAGCTGCGAGGCTTCGGACGCACGCACGTGCTCGAGCGCCAGAATCCGCGTGACCGGGTCGTCGCCGCCGGCGCGCATGTCGTCAACCGGCACACGGCCATCCTGCCGCGCGTTGACGTCCGGCAGGATCCGGGTGGCGTGCTCATCACTGACCGCGCTGTAGCCGTGCACGCGCAGTATCGACTGAAACACGGCCCAGACTTCGTCGGCGGCCAGCGGCTGGGTCGAGGCCACGGTGACCCGCCCGGACACCTGGGGGTCGATGATGATGTTGCGCCCGGTCATCTCCGCGACCGCCTGGATCAGCGCGCGGATATCGGCATCGTTGAAATTGAGCAGGTGCTCTTCGCCGTCGGTGGCCGCGGCCGGTAAGGGCAAGGCCAGGATCAGGACCAGGAAAGCGACGGTCAGCAATCGAAACATGAAATGGCGCAGGCTCCGCAGGTGATCGGATCACTCGATCCGCGAAAGGATTCCAGACAGATCGGGCCGGAGCGTCATCTCTCTGCCCTCCCGCTGGATGGTAATCGAGACCTCGCCGCGGCGCATCACGTCGGCGAACAGGGCGCGCGCATCGGCCTCCGAGGCCAGCGACTGGCCATTGACGGCGGTCACCACATCGTTGACCTGCAGACCCAGCTCGCCGAACAAGGTCGCGTCACGGCCCGGTCGAACGCGGAAACCGCCACCGGCCACCGGCAACACAGAAATCTGATCGGCCAGCCCGCCGGTCGAGCTACCCGCCGGCTGCAACGAGGCCGCACTCACCCCGGCAGGTGCCTGCAAACCCCGAATCCCGGGCAACTCAAGCCGCTGATCGTCGCGCCTGGAAGACCTAGTAGATCGAGCGGCGCTCGACGCCGAGCGCCCCGGGCGGTCGCGCTCAAGATCCAGCGACTCAGTATCTCCATTCCGCAGCACGATGACCCGCAAAGGTTCGATGCGTTCCAGCCGGCTGCCATCGGGCAACTCGCTTCCGACCCGGTAGACCTGCTCCCTGCCCGCCTCGTCGGCGACGATGGCAAAGGCGCTGTCGCCGCCCGACATCAACCCACGCAAGCGCAGGTTCGAACGTGACGCACGGACGGGCTTAACAACGGCCGGCGCGCTGCGGGCCTCACCGAACAGATCCCAGCGAAAACCGTCGCGGCCGCTGGCTGCCGGCTGCACTCTTGGCACCGGCGGCACGGGTGCAGACTCGACCTCCGGGCCCACCACCACCAGCCAGGTCATCTGTACAAGCTGCCAGGCCAGAATGAGACCGGCAGCGATCGCGAACAGCATCGCCAGGCGGCCAGAGGATTGTCGAACATTGCCTGCAGTCACGGCTGTTTACCGACGTCGCAACGTTCGCTCAGGGTAGCACAATCAGACCGCTTAACTGCTCCGCCTGCGGCCCCGACCGCGGCCGCCACCGCCGCGTCCTCCGCCAGATCGCCCGCCAGCGCTTTTCTTGCGCGGCGGCGGCCGGTCAAGGCGGGGCAACTGGTCCGGGTCATGCTGGATCACCGGTAGCTGCAGATCGATATATTGCTCGATCTCCGGCAGATGAAAGGCGTAGTCCTCACAGGCGAAACTGATCGCGTCACCGGTCGCGCCGAGGCGCGCGGTTCGGCCGATGCGGTGCACGTAATCGGCGGCATCCTGCGGCAGATCGAAGTTGACCACGTGGCTGACGTCAGGGATATGCAGCCCACGGGCGGCCACATCGGTCGCCACCAACACGTCGATATCGCCGTCGTGGAAGCGCTTAAGCAGTTTCTGCCGCTTGGTCTGGGGCACGTTGCCGGCCAGCATGGCGGCGTTGAACCCGTTCGCCTTGAGCGTGCGGCTTACCCGATCGACGGCATGGCGGGTGTTGGCGAACACCATGACGTGACTGTCGTTCATGGCCCGCAGCAGCTCCACCAGCAGCGGCAATTTTTCGCGGTTGGACGGATAGTAGACCACCTGCGTGACCCGTTCGGTGGTCATCTGCTCTTCTTCGACCCGAATGGTCTCGGCATCATTCATGTGTTCGTAGGCAAGCTCCGTTACCTTGAGCGGGAACGTTGCCGAGAACATCAGAGTCTGGCGCTTGTCGACCGTGGGCATGCGCCGGAACAGAAAGCGGATGTCGTTGATGAAGCCGAGATCGAACATCCGGTCGGCCTCGTCCAGCACCGCGACCTCGATATGGCGCAGATTGTAGATGTCCTGCTTCAGGTAATCGATCAGGCGCCCCGGCGTGCCGATCAGAATGTCCACGCCGTCAGCGATCTCGTCGCGTTGCTTGACGTAGTCTACACCGCCATAGGCCAGCAGCGTGCGCAGCCCCGTGTGCTTGCCCAGCAATTCGGCATCACGATGAATTTGAATGGCGAGTTCACGGGTCGGCGCGATGCAGATGGCGCGCGGATTGGGGCCAGGCCCCTTGCTGTCGGCGCTCAGCAAGCGGCGGAAAATCGCCAGCAGGAAGGCGGCGGTCTTGCCGGTGCCGGTGCGAGCCTGGCCCGCAACATCCTTGCCCGCCAGGGCCAACGGCAAGGTGTTGGCCTGAATCGGAGTACATTCTGAAAATCCGGCATCGGCCAGCCCGCGCATGATGCGCTCGTCGAGATCAAAGGTCTCGAACCGAATATCGGTCAAGACTTGTTCATTACCTGGGGTATCGGTCACAAATCATCCTGTTGATGGAGAAAGGGCGCGGCCACGCCTGGCGCCGGTGGAGCGAATTCCACGTCGCTGACGACCCGGCATCGTCAATCGGTTAGTATAGATCGTTGACAGTCGCCGTGCGGCCATCCGCGCCCACGGCCTTGCATACGACCGTATTGCCACCTCCCAAGGAGCTTATCTACAGTGAGCGACAATATCTTTCATGTCTCCGACAGTGACTTCGACGAAGTCGTCCTAAAGGCCGACGGCCCCGTGCTGGTGGATTATTGGGCCGAGTGGTGTGGCCCGTGCAAGATGATCGAACCGATCCTGCACGAACTGGCCGACGAGTATGGCGACAAGCTCAAGATTGCCAAGGTCAACATCGACGAGAATCAGCAGGTGACCAGCCGGTTCAAGATTCGCGGCATTCCCACCCTGATGATTTTTGAAAACGGGGAACATCAGGGAACCAAGGTCGGCGCCTTGACCAAATCAGCGCTGAAAACTTTCGTCGACGAAACCATTTAAATTTTCAAGGACGGCCGTCGCTGCCTGACAGCGCGGCCAAATACTGGACTCACCAGAGCATTAGTGCTACTGTTGCGATCCTGTTGTCTTTTCCGACACCAAAGCAACCCTTTTTCCCAAAGCACGGCCCCTGCCCCTCCCGGGCATGCCCAGGCAGATTGAACGCATAGACCATCCGATACCCGGGTGTCAGCTACGGCGAGCGGCCCTGCTCGCCGGCGCCCTGGTTCCATTGCCAGAAAGCCATCCCATGAACCTGACAGAACTCAAAAGAAAGAACGCGCAAGAACTCATCGACATGGCCGAGGAACTCGGCATCGAGAACATGGGACGTTCGCGCAAGCAGGACGTCATTTTCGCGATTCTCAAGGCCAAGGCCAGCAAGAAGGAAGCGATTTACGGCGACGGTGTGCTGGAAATTCTGCAGGATGGCTTCGGTTTCCTGCGCGCATCGGAGGCCTCCTACATGGCCGGCCCGGACGATATTTACGTCTCGCCCTCCCAGATCCGCCGCTTCAACCTGCGCACCGGCGACTACATCGCCGGCAAGATCCGGCCCCCGAAGCAGTCGGAACGCTACTTTGCCCTGCTCAAGGTCGAGGAACTCAACTACGACCGTCCGGAAAAAGCCAAGAACAAGATCCTGTTTGAAAACCTCACGCCGGAGTTTCCGCGCGAGCAGCTCAAGCTGGAACGCGGCAACGGATCGACCGAAGACATCACCGGCCGCATCATCGACCTCATCGCGCCGATCGGGAAAGGTCAACGCGGACTGGTCGTGAGCCCACCCAAGGCGGGCAAGACCATGATGCTGCAGTCCATCGCCACCGCCATCCGGGCCAACAACCCGGAAGCGCACATGATCATTTTGCTGATCGACGAGCGCCCGGAAGAGGTGACCGAGATGCAGCGCGGGGTGGATGCCGAGGTGATTTCTTCAACCTTCGATGAGCCCGCGACGCGCCACGTGCAGGTGGCGGACATGGTGATTGAACGCGCCAAACGGCTGGTCGAGCACAAAAAAGACGTCATCATTCTGCTCGACTCCATTACCCGCCTGGCCCGAGCATTCAACACGGTCGCGCCGTCATCAGGCAAAGTGCTGACCGGTGGTGTCGACGCCAACGCGCTGCAGCGGCCGAAGCGTTTCTTCGGGGCTGCGCGCAACATCGAAAACGGCGCCAGCCTGACCATTATCGCCACCGCCCTGGTCGATACCGGGTCGAAAATGGACGAAGTGATCTACGAAGAGTTCAAGGGCACCGGCAACATGGAAATCCACCTGAGCCGACGCATCTCGGAGAAGAGAACCTTCCCGGCGATCGACATCAACCGCTCGGGCACCCGCCGCGAGGAACTCATGGTTGGCAACGAGCAGCTGCAGCGGACCTGGATTCTGCGGCGCATCCTGCAGCCCATGGACGAGGCCCAGGCGATTGAGTTCATGCTCGACAAGCTCAAAGTGACCAAGACCAACGAAGAGTTTTTCAATTACATGAAGAGGTAAGGGTTCAGGTTTCGGGGTTCAGGATTCCGGAAACCCGAACCGTTCATCCCCAATTCACCCGCACCCTTCACACTTGTCAAATCGACAAACGTGAAGGAGCTGGACATGACCGACGCAGACGGCAACGCCACCATTCTGCTGGTGGAAGACCATAACGATCTGGCGGCAAGTATTGGTGATTATCTGGAAAGCGCCGGGTTCGCCATGGACTTCGCCGCCGATGGCGCCATCGCACTCAATCTGCTCGACGAAAACCCCTACGACATCATCGTGCTTGACCTGATGCTGCCGAAAATTGACGGAATTAGGGTGTGCGAGCGCCTGCGCGAACGTGGTGACGGCACGCCGATCCTGATGCTGACGGCGCGCGACCAGCTTGACGATAAGGTCGCCGGGTTCAACGCCGGCGCCGACGATTACCTGGTCAAGCCGTTCGAGATGGAAGAACTGGAGATGCGCATCCGCGCCCTGGTCCGGCGCGCCCGTGGCGAGATGTCCGATGGCGCCATGCGCGTCGGCGATCTGGTCTTCGATCCGCGCACAATGCGTGTCGAACGCGAAGGCGAACGAGTCAACCTGTCCCCCACCTCGATCCGGATTCTGAAGGTTTTGATGCGGGAGTCACCACGCCTGGTCAGCCGCGAGCAGCTGGAAAACGAACTCTGGGGCGACATGCTGCCGGATTCCGACACCCTGCGCTCGCACATGTACAACCTGCGCAAGGGCATTGATCGACCCTACAAAACCAAGCTGTTGCATACGGTTCAGGGCATGGGCTTCAAGCTGGCCACGCCTGACGACGCCTGAGTCATTCGGCAGTATTGCGGTTATTTTGCTGCCCTGGTCGGTCAGCCGGCCAGAGCGGCTTCCACTTCCTCCCAGTAGCGGTCACGCAGGGCCTGCCACTCGAGCCGGAACCAGGGCGCAATCAGCGCTTGGTCATCGGCGACCATACAATCAACCTCTGCCGGATCGCGATATTCCCAGGCGGCGAGCTCGTTGGGATTGGGCTGCAGCTGGAATGACTCGGCCCGGCCGACATACACCCAGCACAACTCATGTTCCGAGCCCGCATTGCCGAAACGGGCCTGATACTGAAATTTGTAGATGAAGTGAAGTGGCGTCCGCACACCCAGCTCTTCAAGGATGCGTCGCTCGGTCGCTTCGGCCATGGTTTCACCGGCACGCGGGTGTGAGCAGCAGCTGTTGGCCCAGTAAAGCGGCCACAAGCGCTTGTCGGCGGCGCGCTGCTGGACCAGCAGCTGGCCAGTACCAGAGAACAGAAATACCGAGAACGCCCGGTGCAGCATGCCATCGCCGTCATGGCAGCGACCTTTGCTGAGCACGCCGAGTTCGTTGTCTTGTGCGTCGACGCGGATCAGCGGCTCGGAGTCCGACGACACAATCCGGGCAGGGCCCGCGCGATCAGGCACCACCGACAGCCACCTCGATCGCGTGATAACCGGCCTCGCGGATGGCGCGGGCCACCTCGGTGGAACGATCCGGGCACAGCGCAATGACCGAGCCGCCGCCACCGCCACCGGTCAACTTCGCCCCGAGTGCCCCGTTGTTGCGCGCAATCTGGATCAATTCCTCCAACTCCCAGCTCGAGACCTGCATCGCGTTTAGCAGACCCTGATTGATATTCATGGTCTCGCCCAGCGTCTCGTAGTCTTGTTGCCCCAGGGCTTCCAGGCCCACGCCGACCAGCGTGTCGATCTCATCAAAAATCCGCTCATACAAGACCGGATTACGCTGCCAGGCCTCGCGGACACGCGCCACTGTGCGCGCGGTCAGGCTCTCCACGCCGCTCATTGCAATGACCATGGACAAAGGCTCGGAGACCTCGACCACCTCGCGCTCCTGCATCTCCCCGGAGCGATACAGAGTGAACCGACCATAGGTGGCCAGCGTGTTGTCGAGACCGGACGGCGTGCCGTGGGCCACTTTTTCGCATTCAAACGCCAAATCGTTGATGCGCTCATCGTCCAGGCCGAGCGAATAGTGCAGGTTGAGCGCTCGAAGCACGGCCACCGCCAGCGCAGCCGAACCGCCAAGGCCCATGGCTCTGGGTACGTTGGGGAAGACTTCGATGCGCATGCCGCGGCCACTCAAACCCAGCGTTTCGAGAATACTGGCCAGCGAACGCGTAAACGACGGCGGCCGCTTGGCGTTGAAATCGAGGCGTTGCTCGATGCTCCAGCGCGGGATGATCAGCTCGATGCCCTCGCGGGTGTCCTCAATGCGCGCCTGGATGGCCAGCGGAATGGGCGCGGCCAGGGCACGCCGGCCGTAGACCACGGAATGTTCTCCGAGCAGGATGATCTTGCCGTGGCCGGCGCCAAGCTTCTCGCCCTCGATCACTTCTTCATCGCGCCGGCTGACCGACGGCTCTGCCTGCACCCGCACGTTGCGGATGATCTCTTCAGCCTTCCAGATCTTGATTTCGCCCGAGGCAATCAGGCGCTCGACCACGGTGTCGAACAGTTCTGCCGGGGTTCCCGCTGCCGTGGCCACGC
>SKIE01000323.1 GCA_007116585.1 Wenzhouxiangella sp.
CCAGATGCTGACCGACTGGGTCTTTCGCCAGGTGCTGTCGTTTCTTGCCCGCATGGAAGAGGCCGGGCATCTGGTCAGCTGCTCCATCAACATCAGTTCGCTGAACCTGCTCGACCCCGATCTGGTGGCGCGTTTTCAGCGGATGCTACAGCGCTCTGCGTTGGAGCCGCACCGGGTCGTTCTGGAGCTGACCGAAACTGCCGCCATGGCCGACCCCGAGGTGTCGCTGAAGGTCTTGCAGGCCCTCAATGACGCCGGCATGCGCCTGGCTATCGACGACTTTGGTACCGGTCATTCGTCGCTGTCGTATATTCGGCGCTTACCGGTCCATGAGATCAAGATCGACAAGTCGTTCGTGATGGAAATGGATCGCACGCACGACGATGCCACCATCGTCGAGACCACGGTCCGCATGTGCCACGATCTGGGTTATATGGTCGTTGCCGAAGGCGTCGAATCACCGGCCACTCTGGACCTGCTGGCTGCCATGGGCTGCGACGTGGCCCAGGGCTACGGCATTCTTCGGCCCTCACCCGTTGATGAGACCATGCGCTGGGTCCATCAACGTAGCCAGTGACATGATCATCCGAACCGTCACCGTTTTCCTGCTTGTGCTTTTACTCAGCGGCTGTGCCTTCATGCGCAGCGGGCCGCCCCTGCCCACCGTGGATGAGGTTGACCTGGACCGCTACATGGGCGAGTGGTACGTCATCGCCAACATCCCCTACTTTGGCGAGCGTGGCAACGTGGCCGGCCGTGCGCTCTATCGCAAGCGCGATGATGGCCGCATGGACGACATCTACTTCTATCGCAAGGGTGACTTCGACAGCCCCGAACAGTCAATGGAAGGCGTGGCCTGGGTGGTGGACGAAGACACCAATGCGCGCTGGAAAGTGCGCTTCTACTGGCCGTTTACCTTTGCCTACTACATCGTTGATCTTGACCCGGACTACCAGTGGAGCCTGGTCGGGCATCCCTCGCGGAACTATGCCTGGATCATGGCGCGCCAGCCGCGCATTGACGATGCGCTGTATCAGCAGCTGCTGGCCCGCTTTGACGAGCTGGGCTTCGATTCGTCCGAGCTTGAGAAAGTGCCGCAGTTTCCGGAACAGGTGGGTCAGCCGGGTTTTCAGTAGGCAGACCCGCTTTATGCGGAGGGCGGTTGGCCGGGCGCCGGACGTCGGCGAAAGCGCATGCGCAGGGTAATCCACAGCACCCCGCCCAGCACCATGCCGCCGCCCAGCATCAGCCGTGGCCCGGGGCGGTCACCCCAGAACACGATGCCCAGAATGACTGCCAGCACCGGCACCAGCAGTAGATAAGGCGTGACCGTATTGACCTCGTGGCGCTGGATCAGCCAGTAAAAGCCGCCGTGTCCGACGATGGAGGCGCCGATGGCCGAATACGCAATTGCACCCCACACTGAACCCCTTGCGAGGGCCTCGGTTTCCGGCAGCAGCGGCTGGCCAAGCAGCAGGGTCAGCGCAATCAACAGCGGCAGCGACAGCAGCGCGTTCCAGGCTTGAAAGTTGAGCACGCTGATGCCCTCCAGCCGCCGCATCAGCATGGTGCCGAGCGCGAGCGAGAATGCAGCCAGCAATACCAGCACCACCACGTCCATTTGCGCCAGCACCAGCGGATCCAGGCCCATTACCAGCACGCCGGCAAACGCGATCAGAATGCCTGCCGTCGTGCGCCAGCCGATGCGCTCGCCCAGCACCAGCACGGCCAGCAGCGTCGACATCGGCACATAAACCTGCATCAGCAGCGCAATGGAGGAGATGTCGCTGGACCGGCCCAGGGCAATGAACAGCAGGGCGAAGTGGATCCCGCCCATGAACCAGCAGGTCAGCACCAGCCCACCCCACTGACTGCGCGCCGGCAGCCTCAGCAGCGGCAGCAGCAGCGCCAGGACGAAGGCAAAGCGAATGACCGTGAAGCTCAGGGGGTCAACCTGGCCCACCACCCAGGCCGCGGCAATGAAGTTGCCTGCCCAGGTCAGGCAGATCAGGCCGAGCAGAAGGAAATGAGAAACCGGCACGGGGATAGGCTTGCTGAAAAGTCCGTCATTGTGCCTGATTGCTCATTCCTGTCTCACGAAAAAGCTGCCACACTGGTTTAATGTTGATTGCATCCTTGATTCTGGTGGTCGTCGTGATGGCCGCGCTGTGGTGGTGGCAGACCGGGTCGGGCCGCGCTGACTGGGTGGACGTGTTCTGGGCCGGCAGTATCGGCCTGCTCGGCGTGCTGTACGCGATCTTCGGCGATGGCGCGGTGGAAAAGCGCATCGTGGTTGCCCTGGTGGCCGGCACCTGGTCGTTCCGGCTGACCTACCATCTGGCCGTGCGCCTGGCTGGCCACCACGAAGAAGACGGTCGCTATCAGGCCATGCGAAGCTACTGGGGCGAGCGTGCGTCGTTCTGGCTGTTTGTGTTTTTCATGGGTCAGGCCCTGGTGGCCTGGCTGTTTTCGCTGCCGGCCTGGGTTGTTGCGAACGATCCGTCGGGTGATTTGACGGTCTGGGTGGTGCTGGGCGTGCTGGTCTGGTTCGTCAG
>SKIE01000353.1 GCA_007116585.1 Wenzhouxiangella sp.
CGCCTTGCGCCAGCTCGCGGGATCGGGATAGCGCGGAGGGTCGGTGGTCTTGTCAGCCAGGACAAAGCGCTCGGACGGCGCCTGCTCGGCGGCGGCGAGCAGGTCATCCAGCCGGGCCATCAACTCGCCGCGCGCCTCGCCCGGACGGCACACAGAACCGACCAGCGCGATGGGGTATTCGGCTTCCAGCGCCTGTTCATGCACCTGGGCGCTGGCAGTTTCCCAGACCGCCTCGGCCAGCTCCGGCAGGAACTGGGTGTCCTCCAGCAAGACCACGAAATCGCTGCTGTTGAGCCGGCCAAGATGAAACTGCGTGTAGCGATCCGCTTTATCGGCCAGCGTTTCGTGAACGGTTTCGGTCAGACGCAGGATCCATCGGTCGGCCTGGGCGCGCCCCAGCCGGGTATTGAGTGCCTGCAGCGCGGTGATGCGCAGCAGCAGCACGCCGTCGCTCACGCTGTCGTCGGCCAGGTTCAGGCGCGCATCGAGCTGGCTGAAAAAGCCGTCCCGGTTGGCCACGCCGGTGGCCGGGTCGAGCTGGCTCTGGCGGCGCATCTCGTCGAGCCGCCGGGCCTCGGTTTCCAGCATGGAGCGGACCCGCTCGGTCAGCGTGTTCATGGCCCTTACCACCCGGCGGAACTCCAGCGTGCGCGGCTCCTGGCTGGTCACAAACCGCCGCGCGCCGATGGCTTCGGCCTGCTCGACCACCGCCTGCAGCGGCCGGCTGATGCGACGCAGCACCAGGCTGCCGATGACGCCACAGGCCAGGGCAATGCCCAGGAACCAGGCCAGCAGCTGGTACGACACCCGCCACAGTGCGTCCAGGGCGTAGGCGCTCTCGCTTTCCACGAACAGTGTGCCGTACTGGCTCCAGCCATCCTGCACCTGGGCCACACCGGGCGGAATATCAAACGCCATGAGGCGGCCAAACCAGGCCGGCGCATCGGGCGCCATCTCGGGCCGCTGGCGCTGCTGCAGCACCTCGCCCCCGGGATCGACCAGCCGGATGCGCTGGTAGTGGCCGGTATCGAACTGGGCGGCGATCATCAGCTCGACGGTGACTGGGTCTTTTTCCATCTGCGACAGCGACAGGGCCAGGCTGGTGGCGTTGTCGATGTTCTTGACCGTCAGCTGCTCAACGTAATAATTGCGCGCGCTGTAGCCGCTGACGAGAAAACCGCTGAGAAAAGTCAGTGTGATGAGTACCGCTATGACAATCCATAGCTGTCGAGTCAAAGTCATGCGTTGGCGACCTCGCGCGCGTCAACGGTGCTGATGGTCAGGTTCATTGTATCTGTATCCCTTCGCGCTGCATCCGCTCCAGCACCTCGCGCCACAGCGACAAGCGCGCCGTGGGGCTGCCCGCCGCGGGTGTGGTGCCCTGCCCCACCCACAGCCCGTCGGCGTTGAAGCTGAACACGGGCGACAGATCAGTGCGATCGGCGGCCGGCATCACGCTGGCAATCAGGCTGTCCAGGATGATGGGTTCGGACGTGGGTTTTTCGTAATAGCCCAGCACCATGTGGGCCTGACTGAGCGGGCTGCGCGGCCCGCCGATCTGGGCGCGGACATAAATCAGGCGCAGGTTGCGGTCGGGGATGCCGAGATGGCGCAAGCTGATGTACTTGGCGATGGCCCAGTCCTCGCAGTCGCCCAGGCCGTGGCCGAGGATCTCCAGCGGCGTGGCCCAGTAGTCCTCGACGCCGTACAGGCGGTCGTCGGTTTCGTAGCGCACGTTGCGGTGGAAAAACTCGTTGACGCGCCGCAGCTGCTCACGCTCCGGCGCACCATTCAACTCATCCAGCAGCGTTTGCCAGCGCCTTACCACGTCCACCCGGTCGTCGGAAAACTGCGCGCGCATCGCCTCACTGACCCGGTCGAAGTCGATCTGGACCCGAACCGCAGGCTCCAGCAAGCCCGGCGTCGAGGCGCACACCGCTGCCAGGACAATCAGCGCCGACAGCAGTGTTCGAATCAGTCCGGAGGGCATGACAGGGAATAACCTGGGTGCTCGGGGCAGATGTTGTGCGACAACTCGCCGTACCGCTGCCGATATGGTGATGCCTCGATTATACGCGTCCCGTTCATGCGCCCGCGCTGACGGGCGGTTTGCTAACCTGCAGTTTGTGTTTTGAAACTGTCAGGGGTCTGCATGAACATCCTCATTACCGGCGGCAGCGGCTTTATTGGCCAGGCGCTTTGCGCCAGTCTGGCCGGGGACGGCCATGTGCCACTTGTTGTATCGCGCTCACCGGAAAAAGCCGCCAAGGTGCTGCCGGATTCGGCCGTGGTCCGCCAGAAGGCGGCCGACTTTCTCGACCACGCCCCGGAAGCCATCGTCAACCTGGCCGGCGAACCGATTGCCGAAGGTCGCTGGACCGAGAGCAAGAAAAGGGCGCTGCTGGCCTCACGCGTCGACGCCACCCGCGCCGTGGTCGATTTCTGCCGGCAGGCAGACACAAAGCCCCGTGTGCTGGTCTCGGCCTCGGCCGTGGGCTATTACGGCGACCAGGGCGAGCGTGAAGTGACCGAGGACACGGAACCCAACGA
>SKIE01000270.1 GCA_007116585.1 Wenzhouxiangella sp.
AACAAACGCCCGACCCCGACCCGGTGACTGAGCAGATCGCGCACCGTCACCTGCGCACTGACCCAGTCATCGCTCAAGCGAAACTCGGGCACATGGTCGATGACACGATCATCCCAGTCCAGCCGACCCTCCTCGACCAGCAGGCCCAGGGCGGTGGCGGTCATGGCCTTGCTCAAACTGGCGATGGCAAACTGGGTATCGGCGTCTACCGGTCTGTCGTAGTCCAGGCCCAGCTGCCCGAAGCCGCGAGCCAGCAGCACTTCGTCCTGATGGACTACCGCCAGGGCAAGCCCGGGCACGCCCCAGCGCTCGCGCTCGCGATCAACCCACTCATCCAGTCCGTCTAAGACATCGGCCCGAGCCAGCAGCGGCGTCAGGCACAAAAGCATCAGTGTGATGCAGGCACGCATGGTCATGAAAACAATCTGGTGATGAACTCGCCCGGCATGGTAGCTGAAAACGCTCGCCTGACACCGGTTGGCCCCAGGCGAGCGGCACATCTTCACTTTAGCCGGCGGCTGTTGAACCGCTGGCCTCTTGCTCCACACCATCCTCGGCAGCCTTTTGCGCCGAGCGATCTTTGGCCAGATAGAGATACATCGCGGGCACCACAAACAGGGTAAACGCCGTGCCAATGGTCATGCCCGAGGCAATCACTAGGCCAATGGCAAACCGTGACCCGGCACCGGGGCCGGAGGCAAGCAGGAGCGGAATCATGGCCAGCACGGTCGCCGCCGTGGTCATAAGGATGGGGCGCAGGCGGATGGCGGCAGCCTGTTCGATGGCTTCGCGTTTGGACCTGCCCTCGTCCTGGAGCTGGTTGGCGAACTCCACGATCAGGATGCCGTGCTTGGAGATCAGACCGATCAAGGTCAGCAGACCAACCTGGGTGTAGATGTTGAGACTGGTGAAGCCTAGCGAGACGAAGATCAGGGCACCGCAAATACTCATCGGCACCGTGACCAGCATGATGATGGCATCGCGGAAAGACTCGAACTGGGCTGCGAGCACCAGGAAAATCACGACCAGGGCAAAGAAGAAGGTAATGACCAGCTGCTGGCCTTCAGTCTTGAGTTGCCGCGACTGGCCGGCATAGTCAATGTTGTAGGTCCGCGGCAGAATTTCAGCCGCCGCCTCTTCCAGAATCTCCAGCGCCTCCCCCAGACTCACGCCCGGACGCGGCACACCGGAAATGGTGACGGCGTTGAGCTGCTGGAAGCGGCGCAGCTGCTGCGGCTGGACCGCCGCATCGAAATCGATCAGCCCGGCCATACTGACCAGCTCTCCGTCCCGGTTACGGGTGTAGAAATCGGCTACCTGTTCAGGGTTCAGGCGCTCGGCGCGCTTGACCTGAGGGATGACGCGATAGGACCGATTGTCCATGGCAAAACGGCCGACAAAACCGCCCGACAGCATGGTCGCGAGGTCGCCCGACACCTGGGCCATGTCCACGCCCATCAGCGCGGCTTTGTCGCGATCGATGCGGATATCCTGCTGCGGCTTGTCGATATCGAGATCGGAGTTGACAAAGATAAACCGCCCCGACTCCATGGCCCGTTCCATCAGCTGGTCGGCAAAGCTCTCCAGGTTTTCAAACGGCTCGGTCGAACCGATCACGAACTCAACCGGCGGCCCGCCACCGCCCGGTGTCGGCAGGTCGGGTGGTACCACGGCAAAAGCCCGCACGCCGGGAATGGCGTTAACGAAAGGCTGCACGGTCTCTTCCAGCACTTTCTGGGTCTTGCGCTCGCGCTCATCCCAGGGCGTGAGCACGATACCGGCAATGGCCTGGTTGGTCGCACCAATCCCGGCGCCGCCAAAACCGTTGATCAGGAAGATTCCCTCGATGTCATCGGTGTCTTCACCCAGTTGGTCCAGGCGCCGGGTGTTGCGCTCCAGATAGTCCAGGGTAGCGAACGGATCGGCTTCCATGATCGAAAACAGGAAGCCCGAATCTTCCGGCGGCTCCAGTTCCGAATCGCTGGAGATGAACAGGAAGTAGCACGACACCAGCACGATCAGGCCGAAAGTGGCCAGCACGTGGCGGTTGTCCATCCAGCCGTGCAGATGGCCCTGATATGCCTCGCGCAGCTGGCCGAAGCGTCGGTCCAGCCAGGCCGCGAATTTGGGTCGGGACGCCGTGCGGCGCGAACGCAGGATGCGCGAGCACAGCATCGGCGCCAGGGTCAGGGCCACTACGCCAGACAGCAACACGGTCGCGGCCAGGGTAAAGGCGAACTCGATGAACAGCGTGCCGGTCAGACCACCGACGAAACCGATCGGCAGGAAAACAGCGATCAAGGTGGTCGACATGGCCACGATCGGCCAGGCCAGCTGGCGCGCGCCGGCAATGGCGGCCTCGATGCGCGACTTGCCCTGCTCCATCTGACGCTCGATGTTTTCCAGCATGATGATGGCGTCATCGACCACGATACCGATGGCCAGCACCATGGCCAGCAGCGTCAGCAGGTTGATTGAAAATCCCATCAGCAGCATCAGGAAGAACGTCCCGATCAGCGACAGCGGCACGGACAGGGCCGGGA
>SKIE01000003.1 GCA_007116585.1 Wenzhouxiangella sp.
GCCGAAGCCATGATTCCGCGCCACGACGTGCGCGCCATGGTGCGCTACCTTCGTGCTGGCGGCACGCTCTGGTATGCGCCGGATCAGGATTTTGGCCCCGAGCGCAGCGTGTTTGCGCCGTTTTTCGGTCTGGCGACAGCAACTCCCACCGGCCTGATTGACCTGGTCCGACTGGGCCGGGCGCGAGTAGTGCCCATGTATCCGGTCAAGCAAGCCGACGGGCGGCTGCTGGTGCACTTCGCGCCGGCGTGGGAGGGCTTCCCTTCGGGGGATACGCAAGCCGACCTGACCCGGTTCAATGCGTTTCTGGAACGCCACATACGGCTCAACCCGCCCCAGTACTGGTGGCTGCATCGTCGGTTCAAGACCACGCCGCCGGGCGAGCCCGACCGCTATGCCGGTCTTTGATCGTCAGGCTTGTCGCTCAGTCGCGCCAGGGCCAGATACTTTTCCCGCGTGTACCAGGCGCTCAGCGCGCTCATGGTCCAGCCGCCGCGACCGTCAAGGAACGCGGCGCGCAGCAGATAGTTGTCCAGCCAGTTCAAACCCGCCCGCACCCAGGCGATGAAAGGCCGGCGCACCCGGCGACCGGCCTCGAAGCGTTCCCGGGCCTGCAGGGCAGCGTAACCGCCCAGCTTGGCCCGCGCGTGGTCGACGCTCCGGTAGCTGTAGTGATGCAGGGCGCCCTGCAGGTGGCCGGCCCGGCAGCCGGGCTGGAGAACGACTTTTTCATGCACGGCGGCCAGGGTAAAGACGCCGCAGTCGCGCCGGAATAGCCGCAGCGGTGCGCGCGCCCAGTGTCCGTGGTGCAGCGTCTTGCCAAAAGCATGGGTCAGCCAGGGCAGGGTGTAGGCCTGGTGCGGTGGTGAGTGCTGAGCCAGGGTGAAGTCGATCTCGCGCTTGAGCTCCGGGTCCAGAGCCTCATCGGCGTCCAGTGACAACACCCAGTCCCCGCTCGCCCGATCCAGCGCCCGCTGTTTTTGCCGCCCGAAACCCGGCCAGTCGGTTTGTTCGACCTGGTCTGTGTACTGGCGGCAAATCGCGACCGTGTCATCACGGCTGCCGCTGTCAAGAATGATGATCTCGTCGGCCCAACCGTGCACGGCGTCAAGGCAGACGCGGATCCGGTCGGCCTCGTCGCGCACGATCATGATCACGCTCAGACTTGCTTTTCGGGCATGCTGACCGGCCAGTTCGCGACGCCGCTCCGACGCCAGCAGGCCCAAGGCGGTGCCAAGTATCAGCGTGAGCCAGACCACGCCGATGTTGCGCTCGAAGATCGATTCACTCAAGGCCATGATCGCCAGCATGCCCACGGCCACCAGCCCGCACCAGGCCAGATGAACCGTGCTGTCCAGGCTGCTTTGGCGAATCACCCAGAATCGTCGCCACGGCAGTGCGAACAGCAAAAGCAGGCTGAACAGACCGGGCAGGCCGGCATACAGCAAGGCCGATAGAAATTGATTGTGCGGATGCCGGTAGACCAGCATCTGTTCACCTGCCTGGCCGGCGGCAACCTGCGCGGCCAGAGCCTCGTGGAAGGCCGCCGGGCCTGGCCCCAGCCACGGCTGGCGGACGATCTCGTTGATCGCGATCTGCCACATGACGAGACGCTCGCCCACGCCGCCTTCGCCGCCGTGGCCGCTGATCGTGGCCTGCAGTTCATGCCAGACCGCCAGCATGCGCTGGTCCATATTGACCTGCGGTGAGATATGCAGTGTGGCGATCAGCGCGACCAGTAATGCCGGTACGGCTACCCGCCAGGCTGGCGTGATCCGATGGCCGAAGATCATCAGATAGAGCAGCAGCAGCGGGACGACCGCGATCCACGCCCCGCGCGAGCCCGATAACAGACTGGCCGAAACGCCGCCGAACACGCCGACGGCAGCCAGCAGTCGATGCGGAACGCCAATGCTGGATTCGCTGATGCGTGGCAGCAGCATCAGCGCCATCAGCAGGGCAATGCCGCCGAAATAAATTGGGTTGGTGGCGCCACCGGCACGATCCTCGAATTCGCCCACCTGGCCGCTGAGCAAAAACCACCAGGCATGCGCTCCGGCCACAGTGGCGCCGATGACAAGACCCAGCCACCAGTAGCTCGCCAACCCGTCAATCTGGCGCAAGAACAGGAACAGAGGCAGGATCAGCAGCAGGCGCATGGTGCGACCGACCGCCTGTGTGCCGGCCGGATCCAGGCCGTGCCAGACCCAGCCCAGAGCAAATACGGCAACGTAGACGGTTGCGGTCAGAACGATCAATCGTTCGCTGGCATGCAGTCCGGTGAGATGCCAGGCCCGATGCCGGGTCAACCAGGCCAGGCTGATCAACCCCAGCAGCAGGAAGCCGGCGCCGGCCACTTTGGGCAGAATCAGCCCTATAGCCAGCGATGTCAGCAGAATCAGGCCAACGGCGCGGGCGAGTCGGCTGTCTCCGTCGATGGTCGGCGGGGCGCTGGGGAGGCCTGGCATGCCGAACGGCGCGGAGCTTGAGCGACCAGCGCCCGGTCAGTCGTCCTCAAGGACGTAAA
>SKIE01000103.1 GCA_007116585.1 Wenzhouxiangella sp.
AACTCCAGGCCATCATGCGCCATCAGAAAGCCGATCGCGCTGCCGTGGGCGCCGCAGCCGAAGCAGTGGTAGAACTGCTTGGACGAGCTGACAGTGAAAGACGGTGTTTTTTCGTCGTGGAACGGGCACAGGCCCTTGTGCTCACCCCGTCCGGTTGCCTTCAGGGCAACGCGGCTGGAAACCACGTCGACGATGTCTACCCGTTCGAGCAGGGATTCAATGAAATCTTCGGGGATGCGACCGGACAAAGTACGGCCACCGCTGCCGGCGTTCAGCCCGACAGCCGAGCACGCACCATGCCAGAAACGGCCCGCATGTCGGCGCGGCCTTGAAGCTGCGGCTTGAGTGCGCCCATGACCGAACCCATGGCCTGCAGGCCACTGGCGCCGGTGTCGCTGATGGCCTGGTCGATCAGGGCTTCGATTTCAGCCTCGGTCAACGGCTCGGGCAAATAGGGCTGGAGGATGGCGATTTCGGCTTCTTCAGTCTCGGCCAGGTCGGCTCGGTCGCCGGCGCGGTACTGCTCGGCCGACTCGCGGCGCTGCTTGATCATTTTTTCGATCACCGCCAGCACCAAGGCGTCGTCGGCCTCAATGCGCTCGTCTACCTCTCGCTGCTTGATCGCGGCGCTGGCCATGCGCAGTGTGCCCAGGCGCGCCTTGTCACCGGCACGCATGGCCTGTTTGATATCGTCGAGCAAGCGGTTTTTCAGGGCCATGATGGGGACTCGCCTTGAACGGGTGTCGACAATCGGGCGCGATCAGAATCGATCACAAGGGAGGAAAAGTTTTTCAGGGCAGCCGGCGCTTGCCGGCGCGAGACCAATCTTTGGTGAAGCCTAGTACAATCGACGACGATTGACGCGCTCACGAGAAAGCTTGCGCAGATGCCGCTTGACGGCTGCAGCCTTCTTGCGCTTGCGCTCCTGAGTCGGCTTTTCGAAAAATTCGCGGCGACGCGCTTCGGCGACGACACCGGCTTTTTCGCAGGACCGCTTGAAACGACGCAGAGCGTATTCAAACGGCTCGTTTTCTTTGACCTTGACGCTGGGCATGAACTCCGGATCCAATTTTTAAAGTGGAAAGTTCCCCATTATAAACCGGAATTGAGGCGCCATGCAAAGCGTACTGGGCATTGAGACGTCATGTGACGAAACCGGCGTGGCCGTCTACTGCGGCGAGCGCGGCATCGTGGCTGACCGGGTTTACACGCAGTCTGATCACGCCGCCTACGGTGGTGTGGTGCCGGAGCTGGCCTCGCGCGATCACGTGCGCAAGCTGCCGGGCATGATCCGGCAGGTGCTGGATGAGGCCGGGCTGGCGCCGTCCGATTTGACCGCCGTGGCCTATACCGCGGGCCCCGGTCTGGCCGGTGCGCTGCTGGTCGGCGCGGCCACGGCCGTGGGACTGGCCACGGCGCTGCAGCGACCGGCGATTGCAGTTCATCATATGGAAGGCCACCTGCTTTCGCCCCTGCTGGCGCCAGAGGTCGAGATCGCGTTTCCTTTCGTTGCCCTATTGGTGTCGGGCGGCCACACAATGCTGGTCGAGGTGCGCGGGGTTGGCGCCTACCGCTTGCTGGGCGAGACGCTGGATGATGCCGCCGGGGAGGCTTTCGACAAGACCGCGCGTCTGCTCGGACTCGGGTTTCCCGGTGGACCGGCCGTGGCTCGTCTGGCCGAGCAGGGAGACAGCGCCCGTTTCGAGTTCCCGCGGCCGATGGTCAATCGGCCGGGGCTGGATTTCAGCTTTTCCGGGCTCAAGACCCACACCCGCCAGCTGATTGCCGCTGTTGCCGACAGCGACCATGCCGACGTGGCCGCCGGCTTCGAGCGAGCGGTGGTTGAAACCCTGGTGATCAAATGCCGCCGGGCACTGAAGGAGACTCGGTTGGAGCGCCTTGTGATTGCCGGCGGGGTGAGCGCCAACCGGCGGCTTCGCGCCGCGCTCGACGCTGCGCTGCCTGGGCAGGTGTATTATCCGCCGCCGCAGTTGTGCACCGACAACGGCGCCATGATTGCCCACGCCGGCTGGTATCGGCGGGGCGAGGGACGCACCGATGGACACATCAGCGTCCGCCCGCGCTGGCCGCTGGCTGAGTTGTCCGTGCCGACAGACCCGCCGACCTAGTGGCCCACTAGAACCCCGAAACCTGACCCGGAGCCCTTGAATTCTGCCATGGACATCGTCTTCATCTCTGATCTCGACATCGACACCGTGATTGGCATCTTCGACTGGGAGCGCGAGATTCGCCAGACCGTGCGCCTGAATATTGAAATGAACACCGACGTGCGGCGCGCCGCTGCAACCGATCGCATCGAGGATGCGCTTGACTACAAGGCAGTGGCCAAGCGCCTGATCGGGTTTGTCGAGCGTTCGGAGTTCGGTCTGGTCGAAACCCTGGCCGAGCGCTGCGCCGAGATCATCCTCGACGAGTTCCCTGTCCAGTGGGTTCGCCTGAAGCTCGACAAGCCGGGCGCGGTGCGTGGCTCGCGTTCGGTTGGCATTTTGATCGAGCGCGGCAGC
>SKIE01000211.1 GCA_007116585.1 Wenzhouxiangella sp.
CGGCCAGATCGTCCGGGGTGAGCAGATGGACGTCGGGCAGGTCGTGCACCGAAACCGGCGGGATCGGGTCGCGTTCGGCCTCGGGCAACGCCATCCACTCGGCCAGTGACTCGTGCCAGGCCCGGAACGCCGGCGTATTCAGCGAAACCCACTGACCGCGACGCGGGTCCAGCCTGGCGCCACGGTAGCGCTCCCGGTACTCGGTGCCGTCGAACTCCAGCAGCACGACACCCTTCGGGCCGCCCATGCGCTGCAGCGCCATGGGAATGCCGTCGATATCGAGATTGCCCTGCCACCAGGCACCCGAAGCCGCACCGGCGATGATGTGACGGAACGGCAGCTCGCTTATGCCGACATGCGTCTCCCACCCGGCAAAGGACTCGCCCGGCTCAAGGTTCTCCAGCGTATGCGTATGCCCTGCCAACGACAGAGCAGGCCGCTGCTCAAGCAGGGCGTAGAGCTCGGCGGCATTATCGGTCTGATGTACCGGG
This sequence comes from Wenzhouxiangella sp., assembly GCA_007116585.1. The sequence continues at coordinate 492 of SKIE01000211.1, forward strand.
CGGTCAGCGTCGCTGAACGAGACCAGCGGCACATGGTGCAAGAGCACGATCAACCGATCCTTCGGTACATGCGCGAGCAGGTTTTCCAGCCACTGCATCTGGATTTCAGGCACGCGTCCGTTGTAGCGGGGCCGCTCTTCCAGGCAGAACTCGCGGCCGGGTCGCCTGGCGTCTTCCTCGCCGCAGGGATACACCACGTTATTCAGCGCAATAAAAGTCGCCTGCCCGATTTCGAACGCGTAGTAGGCCGGCTTGGCCAGACGGCGCCATGAATCGGCCGAATGGGCCGGATCGGTGGCGTCGAAGTCAAGATCGTGATTACCGAACACCAGCCACTGCGGCACACCGACGGCGGCACCCACCTGCATCAGACGATCAAGCAGCCCCAGATCATCCCCGATCACATCGCCCAGATAAATCATGCAGTCGCCCTCGCCCAGCCCCTCGTCGATCAGGTCGATCACGGCGCTGGAGCGGAAGTAACCGACCTCGTCGTTGGAGTAGGTCTGGCTGTCGCCGACGATGGCGCAGCGGAAATCATCCGTGCCGGGTGCCGGCAGCAGGGCAAAGTCGATGGAGTCCGGCAACGGACCGGCATCGGGCAAACCACCAAAGCGCAGGTCCTCCGGCGTCCCGCCGGCGCGCCAGCTGAGCGCGAAGCGGGGAAGCTGTCGTTCGTCTACCGGCACCCGCCATCCAGCCGGCTGGACGACGGTGATGTCCATATCATCCCGCGCGGGCAACTCGTAACGACCGTTGTCATCGGTGCTGGTCACATCCAGGCCGTTGGAGACCAACACGCCGGGAATGCCCGGCTCGTCGCTCTGGCGCACGCCGTCGCCGTTCAGGTCATGAAAAACGCGCCCGGTGATCGAGCCGCCTTCGGCCAGCACCCCTGCCGGCGCAAGCACAGCGGCCAGCCACAAACAGCACAATATTCCTTTCACCATGGTCTCCTTGGCCTGTTTTCGCATTTCGTGAATTGACGGGGTAGACGCCTTCAATCCGCCCCCAACAGCTGGCGCAGTTCTTCAGAGTTCAGGTCAGCCGCGCCGCGCCCGCCCAGCAAGCCGCCGATGAGGTCACGCTTGTGTTCCTGCAGCTGCTGCACGCGCTCCTCGATCGTGTCGTCTGTCAGCAGGCGATAGACGAACACTTTCTGGTCCTGACCAATGCGGTGGGCGCGATCCGTGGCCTGGTCCTCCACCGCTGGATTCCACCACGGATCATAATGAATGACGGTGTCGGCTGCGGTCAGATTCAAGCCTACGCCGCCGGCTTTCAGGCTGATCAGGAACACCGGCGCCGCGCCGCGGTGGAAGGCGTTGATCACGGCTTCGCGGTCGCGGGTCTGCCCGGTCAGCTGCAGGGTCGGAATATGCAGGCGGTCGAGCTCGGCCTTGATCAGCTCCAGCATGCGCACGAACTGCGAAAATATCAGAATGCGGCGGCCTTCGGCGACCAGTTCCGGGACCAGATCCAGCAGCAGCTGCAGCTTGGCCGAAGACTGTATCGACCCGCCCTCCCCGTCGGGCAGCAGCCGCGGATCACAGCAGGCCTGCCGCAGCCTGAGCAAGGCGTCGAGCAACACCATCCGACCCTGGTCAGGACCACGCGCGGCCAGGGCGGCGCGAACCCGCTCGCGCAGTTCTGCTTCCAGGTCGTCATACAGCCTGCGCTGCGTGCCGGTCAGCGGCACACTGCGCACAATCTCTGTTTTGGGCGGCAGTTCAGGTGCAACTTCTGACTTGGTCCGGCGCAGAAAAAATGGCCGGATCCGGCGCGCCAGTAGTCCCTTGCGTTCCTCGCTGCCGTGCTGCTCGATAGGAATGCGGAACTGCCCGCGAAAAGTACGATCGCTGCCCAGCAAGCCCGGCATGAGAAAGTCGAACTGGCTCCACAGTTCACCGAGGTGATTTTCCAGCGGCGTGCCGGTCAGGCAGAGGCGATGGCGTGTCTGCAGACGACGTACCGCTCGACTGGCCCGGGTCCGCGGGTTTTTGATGGCCTGGGCTTCGTCCAGAATCACGA
>SKIE01000065.1 GCA_007116585.1 Wenzhouxiangella sp.
CGACCTGGCCGTGCACGACAAGGCCGCTTTCAAGGCGCTGGCAGAAAAAGCTCAGGCCAGCCTGGCCTGACGTCATGAGCAGCCCCTCTCCCGACGACCTGCTCAAGCAGGCGCTGGAGCTGGTGGCCGACGCGGCGGATCCGCGCACCCTGGACGATGTCCGGGTGCGTTTTCTGGGCAAAAAAGGTGAGCTGACCGGTCTGCTCAAGCAGCTCGGACAGTTGCCGCCTGAGCAGCGTCGCGAAGCCGGCCAGGCAGTCAATCGCAGCAAGCAGGCGCTGGAGTCGGCCCTGGCCGAGCGGCGGGATTCTCTTGCCGTCGAACACATGAATGCGCGCCTGCGCGCCGAGAGCGTTGATGTGACGCTGCCGGGGCGTGCCCACGCAGCCGGCGGGCAGCATCCGGTCAGCCGGGCGATGGACCGGATCCTCGAGATCTTCGGCCAACTGGGCTTCACGGTCTCGGTTGGGCCGGAAGTCGAAGATGACTACCATAACTTCGAGGCCCTGAATTTCCCGGCCCACCATCCGGCGCGTGCCATGCACGACACGTTCTACCTGCCGGACGGCAGGCTGCTGCGCACCCACACCTCGCCAGTCCAGATCCGGGTCATGAAGGAGACCGCACCTCCGGTGCGCATTGTTGCGCCGGGCCGCGTTTTTCGGGCCGATTCCGACCAGACCCATACGCCGCAGTTTCACCAGGTCGAAGGTCTGCTGGTCGACACGGACGTGACGTTTGCTGATCTCAAGGGCCTGCTGTCGGAGTTCGTGAACGCGTTTTTCGAGGATGAACTGGAGATGCGTCTGCGGCCCTCGTATTTTCCGTTCACCGAGCCATCGGCCGAGGTCGACGTGCGCTGGGTTGAATCAGACGGCACGCCGGGGCGCTGGCTCGAGGTACTCGGGTGCGGCATGGTGCATCCCAACGTGCTGGAAAACTGCGGGATTGATGCCGAGCGCTACACCGGTTATGCGTTTGGTCTCGGCGTGGAGCGGTTCGCAATGCTGCGCTACCGGGTCGATGATCTGCGCCTGTTCTTCGACAACGACCTGAACTTCCTGCGTCAGTTTCGCTAAGGGGCCGGCAGATGAAGGTGAATCATGAATGGCTGAGGCAGTGGGTCGATACGGATCTGGCGCCCGCCTCAATTGCCGAGAAGTTGACCCTGGCAGGGTTGGAGGTCGACGAGTGCGTTCCCCTGGGCGCGGCCCTGGACGGCGTCGTCGTCGGGGAAATCGTTGATCTGAAGCCGCATCCGGACGCTGACCGCCTGCGGGTCTGTCGCGTGGCCGGTGATGCGGAAGAACGCACCGTTGTCTGCGGTGCGCCCAATGCGCGCCTGGGGCTGAAAGCGCCGCTGGCGACACTTGGATCAGTGCTGCCGGGCGGTATGAAGATCAAACCGGCGCGGCTGCGGGGCGTGGCCTCCGAAGGCATGCTGTGCTCGGAGCCCGAGCTGGGTCTTGGCGATGAGGCCGGCGGTTTGATGGAACTGCCCGCCGATGCGCCGACGGGCACGGCTTTAAGCGAGTACCTGGGTCTGGACGATCATGTACTGGACATTGATCTGACCCCCAACCGCGCGGACTGCCTGTCAATCCGTGGACTGGCCCGTGAACTGTCGGCCCTGACCGGGGTGGCATTGACCGAGCCTGAGATCACGCCATTGGCGCCTGTTGTCGACGATCGCGTTGACATCAGTTTGGCCGCCGCCGAGGACTGCCCGCGTTATCTTGGCCGTGTCATCCGCAACGTGGATGTCCACGCGTCGACGCCGCTGTGGATGGTCGAGCGGCTGCGCCGCTGCGGTGTTCGCAGCCTCGGACCGATCGTGGACGTCACCAACTATGTGCTGTTGGAACTCGGCCAGCCGATGCATGCTTTTGATTTGGCGACCCTCAACGGCGGCATTCACGTCCGCCGGGCCCGCGAAGGCGAGCGGATGGTGCTGCTCGATGAGCGCGAGGTCGAACTCGACGCCGACATGTTGTTGATCTGCGACCAGCAGCGGCCGCTGGCAATCGGCGGCATCATCGGCGGCCTGGACTCGGCCGTAGGGGAGCGCACACAGGACATTCTGCTGGAGTCGGCCTGGTTCAATCCGGCCAGCATCATTGGCCGTGGCCGCCGCCTGGGGCTGGCCACGGAATCATCGCACCGTTTCGAGCGTGGCGTTGACCCGAGCCTGCAGCACACGGCGATGGAGCGGGCCAGCGAGTTGATTGTCTCGATTGCCGGCGGCCAGCCAGGCCCGGTTGTCGAGCAGGCCGCCGCCGGCTATTTGCCGCAACCGGTCGAGGTGACGCTGCGGACCGAGCGCGTCAACCGCCTGCTGGGTACCGACTTGGGCGACGAAGAGATTCTCGGCTTGCTCCGGCGCCTGGGTATGGCCGTCAGAGGCGACCAAAGCCCATACCAGGTCGCGCCGCCGAGTGCGCGTCGAGACATCGAGTCCGAAGTCGACCTGATTGAAGAAGTCGCACGCATGCAAGGCTACGATCGGCTCCCGGCCCGCGC
>SKIE01000267.1 GCA_007116585.1 Wenzhouxiangella sp.
AGGCCAGAATGGCGACTTGCGGGTCGCCCTGCTCGGGGTCGCGCAGGATGTAGCCGCCGCGGGCGATGTTGGCAATCTGTTCATCCGTGCGCGGCTGGTGGGCCAGGCCCTGGCGGGTCAGCACCAGGGCGGTGGGCCCGTTGCGGCGGGCGATTGCGGCACCCCAGGCGGCCAGGGTCTCGACCTTGTCACAGGGGCGCCAGACGTCCAGGTTGGGAATCAGGCGCAGCGAGGACAGGTGCTCGACCGGCTGGTGGGTGGGGCCGTCTTCGCCCAGGCCAATCGAGTCGTGGGTGTAGACATGAATGGCGCCGGTCGGGATCAGCGCCGACATGCGCACCGCGTTGCGGGCGTAGTCGGAAAACACCAGGAAGGTGCCGGTGTAGGGGATGAAGCCACCGTGCAGGGCCAGTCCGTTGGCGATCGCGGTCATGCCGAACTCGCGCACGCCGTAGTAGATGTAGTTGCCCCGGGCCGGATCCTCGTTGACATCCACGCTGCCTGACCAGTTGGTCAGGTTAGAGCCGGTCAGGTCGGCCGAGCCGCCAAGCATTTCCGGCAAGGCCTTGCCCAGCACTTCCAGCGCCATGGCCGAGGCCTTGCGCGTGGCGACCTTGCCGCCGTCGGCCTGCATATCACCCAGCGCCTTGGCCAGCAGGCGGCGGAATCCGTCCGGCAGTTCGCCGCGCATGCGCCGCTCGAACTCGGCCGCCCGTTCAGGCTGGATTTCGCTGTAGGCGGCCCAGGCCTTGTCCCATTCGCGCTCGCGGGTCTGTCCGGCTTCGCGCGCGTCCCAGCCGGCACGGATCTCGTCGGGTACATCAAATGGCGCGTGCGGCCAGTCCAGCTCTTTGCGCGTCGCGGTGATCTCGTCATCACCCAGCGGTGCGCCGTGGGTATCCGCGGTGCCGGCCTTGTTCGGTGCGCCGTAGCCGATGGTGGTTTTGCAGCAGATCAGCGTTGGTTGATCGGCGTTGCCCCGGGCTGCCTTGATGGCCTCGTCAATCGCGGCCGGGTTGTGGCCGTCAACCGCCTCGATGACCTGCCAGCCGTAGGCGCGGAAGCGCTCGGGCGTGTTGTCGGTGAACCAGCCGTCGACTTCACCGTCAATGGAAATGCCGTTGTCGTCGTAGAAAACGATCAGCTTGCCCAAGCCCAGCGTGCCGGCCAGCGAGCAGACTTCGTGCGAGATGCCTTCCATCAGGCAGCCGTCGCCGGCGAACACCCAGGTCGTATGATCGATCAGGTTGATGTCGTCGGTATTGAAGCGTGCAGCCAAAAGTTTTTCTGCCAGCGCCATGCCGACCGCGTTGGCCAGACCCTGGCCCAGCGGACCGGTGGTGGTTTCCACGCCGGGTGCTTCGCCATACTCGGGGTGCCCTGGTGTTGGTGAATGCAGCTGGCGGAAGTTTTTGAGGTCGTCCAGGCTGACACCATAGCCGCTCAGGTGCAGCACCGAATACAGCAGCATGGAGCCGTGGCCGTTGGAAATCACGAAGCGGTCGCGGTCCCACCACTGAGGATTGGCCGGGTTGTGCTTGAGGTGGTCGTTGAACAATACCTCGGCAATATCGGCCATGCCCATGGGCATGCCGGGGTGCCCGGAGTTGGCGCGTTGGACGGCGTCCATGGACAGAAAACGGATGGCGTTGGCGAGCTGGCGACGGTCGGTCATGGGAGAGATGGCAGGGGCTTGTCGGGAAAGCCCGCCATTGTGACGCCGCGGCGCGCTTCAGGCAAGCGCAAGCCGCTATATCAGACCAATCCACGCTCGGCCAGGGACACAACTTCGGTATCGCCGACGATAAAGTGATCCAGCAGCCGGATATCGACCAGCCCGAGTGCGTCGCGCAGACGCCGGGTGATGGCAAGATCCGCCTGGCTGGGCTCGGCGACGCCTGAGGGGTGGTTGTGGGCCACGATCATTGCCGCAGCGCGGCGTTGCAGCGCCTTTTCGACGACCACGCGTGGGTGCACGTGGGCCGAATCAATCGTGCCGGTAAACAACTCTTCGAAACTGATCACGCGATGGCGTGTATCCAGCATCAGGGCGCAAAACACCTCGTGCGGCCGGTCGCGCAGCGCCGCGCGCAGATACTCGCGCGTGGCCTGTGGGCTGGTCAGGGGCTGGCCGCGCGTCAGGTTCTCGCGCAGATGGCGTCGGGCGAGTTCCATCGCGGCATGCAGCTGGGCGTACTTGGCCGGCCCGAGACCGGGCAGTCGGCACAGCTGGTCGCGCTCAGTGTCCAGCAGCCCGCGCAGTCCGCCGTGGCGGCTGAGCAGCAGGCGGGCCAGGTCCAGTGCCGACCGGCCACGCGCGCCGGTTCGCAGCAGGATTGCCAGCAGCTCGGCATCGCTCAAAGCGGCCGGGCCCTGCTCCAGCAGGCGCTCACGCGGGCGTTCCGTCATTGGCCAGTCTGCAATTCGCATACACTCGAACTCCTGGAAAAAAAGCCGGGTCATTCCGGATCATCATTGTCCGAGCTTGGATGGCCGGCAGGCATTCGGTATTCTGCGC
>SKIE01000023.1 GCA_007116585.1 Wenzhouxiangella sp.
CAGCTGGCGCCAGCTATGGGTCAGGTAGTCGCGATACTTTGCGGTGGTGGTACCGGCCTGGATGTTGTAGCTCAGCAGCCGAAGCTGCCGAGGCCCGGAAGCCATCGCCGTTTCAGTCGGATTCGGCGCTGCCGTTGTCGGCATGGATCTCAAGGGCCTGCGACTCACGCTCAACCAGATAATCAACCGCCGCCAGCATTTGCTGATAGCTGTTGAAGTCAGTCGGGCTCAGGCGCCAGCGGCCCTGAACGATCATGCTGGGCGTGCCGCGAATGCCGTAGCGCATCACTTCGTTGCGGTTGCGGCGCATGCGACCATCGACGGCGAACGACTCCGAAGTGCTGACGAAATCTTCGACATCGACGCCGAACTCTGTATACACCTCGGCGATGTCTTCAATGCTGCGAAACTGCCGACGCTCGTCGTGCAGGGCACTGAAGATGGCCTCGTGCGCGTCCGAGCCCAGGCCGAGCACTTCGGCCGTGTAGTAGACGCGGGCGAAGACATCCCAGCCGGGCTGCAACCCGACCGGCAGGTGGTTCAGCTCGACATGATCGGGCAGATTCTCGGCCCAGCTTGCAATAACCGGCAGGAAACTACGACACGCAGGACAGGGGTAGGCAAAGGCTTCCACCACCTCGACCCGGTCTGTCGGCGGTGTGGTCGGGGAACCGATGGCATGGAAATGCCGACCTTCCTCAAAGGACTGCGCAACAGCAGCGCTCAATACACCGCCCCAAAGCAGGCAGCCAACGGCAATCGTCATCAATCTGGATCGAGTCATCACAAAGTCCTCAAGTACTCGGGCATCAAACAAACACCGTCAACTGACCCGCCAGCCGGCCGGTGAGTTCCAAACTCTATTCGTTGAAGGTCGGATCGAACCGCACGTGATGCAGGCCCTCGATATAAGAACTGAGCGCCTGGATGTCATGGTCACTCAGGTTGCGGGCGACGGCGACCATGATGTGGCTGTAGGGATCGTCCTCGCCGTTGTGCTCGCCGGCCCGGTAACGCTGCAGCCGATCTGCCGTGTAGTCGGCGTGCTGGCCACGCAGCAGCGGGTAGTGGGCGCCGGGAATGCCGTCGCCGGACGGGCCATGACAGCCCGAACAGGCCGGAATGCCGGCGTTGAGATCGCCAGCCTGAAACAGACCCTGGCCACGCTCAACCAGTTCTTCGTCAGCCACGCCGGGCTCCACTTCGTACTGGGCGAAGTAGGCGGCAAGATCCCACAGGTCCTGGTCGGACAGGTTGGCCACCATCGGATACATCTGCGGCACATCGCGCTGACGCTCCCGGATCAATATGGACTGGCGCGCAGCATAGTCGGGGTGCTGCCCCGCGATCTTCGGCCATTCTGGCACTACGCTGTTGCCGTCCTGTCCGTGACAGGCCGCGCAAATCTCGGCCAGCTCGGCCCCGCGCTCTGCATCGCCCACTGCCCAAACTGCGGCCGGGGTCAGGATCAACAGCATCAAACATCTTGCAAGCATCCGAGACATACTCCATTCAGAAGAGATTCGTAACCTGATATTATCGCTCGTTTCCAGCACAACGATCCAGTCCATGGACACGCCGAAATCGTTTTTCCGTCAGGCAGTGTATCTGGACAGCATCCACAACCTGTCGCAATTGCCGCCTGATGTTGGCATTGAAGTCGCCATCGCCGGGCGCTCCAACGCCGGCAAGTCCAGCCTGATCAACCGCTTGTGTGATCAAAACAGCCTGGCCAGAACCAGCAAAACGCCCGGGCGAACCCGTCAGCTGGTGTTTTTCCGCCTTGACACGGATCGCCATCTGGTCGACTTGCCGGGCTACGGCTATGCCAAGGTGTCCGGCGAGCTGAAAAAACACTGGCAAGGCCTGATTCAGACCTACCTCGACCGGCGCCGGGCGCTGGCGGGGCTGGTGGTGGTGATGGATGTTCGCCATCCGCTCAAGGGCAGCGACGTCGAGCTGGTGCAGTGGGCCGGCAGTCGCGGCCTGCGCCTGCATCTGGTCTTGACCAAGGCCGACAAACTGGGCCGGGGCAAGCAGAAAGAGGCCCTGATGGCGGTGCGTCGCCGGGTTGATGCCAGAGTGGGCGTGCAGCTGTTTTCGGCGACCTCCGGCCAGGGGCTGGACGAACTGCGCGACGCGCTGACCGACTGGTTCAGAGATGCTTACCCGACAGCTTCGGGGCCCACACCCGGCCAGTAACCCAGCTTGGTCAGCTCGCGATCCAGCAGTGCAGGGTCGCCCAGGTTATCCGAGATAAAGGTCCGCAGCAGATCAAAACTGTGCGGATCGACCCGTATGAACCGGCAGCCCATGAGCGACCCCGTCTGCCACGCCACCTCGATACCGAACTCCAGCGTCACCTCGTTGTCTCGGACCCGCCCGCGCAGAATCAGCCCCAGTTCACCCACCATGCCGGAATCCGCATGGATCTCGTCCTGAAGCTCGACCAGGGCTCCGTTGATCGACACGTCGCGAACAAGACAATGGATTCTCTTGGCGTGGCCGACGCTAAGCA
>SKIE01000371.1 GCA_007116585.1 Wenzhouxiangella sp.
AAAAATCAAAAGCCGAGCCTCCGGATGAATCTACGTTCCAAACTGTTCAAAAAGCCCTGGCAACACAAGGATCCGGCCGTCAGAGCCGATGCCGTGCGCTCCGAGCAGGACGCCGAACTCAGAGACGAGTTGCCGCGCCTCGCCCAGCATGATGCGGACGTGCGCGTGCGCCTTGCTGCGCTGGAGCGCATCAACACCGAGCCTTTCTGGCTTGACGCCCGCCTGCGCGAGACCGAGCCGTCGATTCTTGCGGCCGCCGATCGTCGTATCGGCCGCAGCGTATTGAACGAGGCGCGCGAGGAACTGGACGAAGCGCGGCTGGAATGGTTTGCAAAAATCAGTGATCAGGCACTGGTTCGGCAGGTCGCGCAGCGCAGCCCTTCGGCAGCGCTCAGGCGCGCCGCGCTGGAGCGCATCAGCAGCCAGGGTTTCCTCGGTGATTGTTACATCAGCGAGTCCGACGACGAACTCGCGGCTGAATTGCTGGACCGGCTGGACCAGGTCTCGACCCTGGAACGCGTGATCGACGCCCTTCGCAGCCGCAGCAAGCGCCGCGCCCGGGCGGCTGCGGACCGGCTGGAGCAGATTCGAAGTGACCACGGCCTGGGCGAGCGCGGCCAGGCGGCGTCGGAGCGCCTGGTCAGCGAGGCGGAGCGGCTGGCGCGCGGGGAATTTCGCGGTGATGCCTCCGACCTCATCCGAGACCTGCGCGAGCGCTGGGACGCCGTGGCAACACATCCGGAAGCGCTGGCGCGTCGCTTCGACGGGGCCATGCGCATCGCCGAAGCGGCCCGCAACCGGCCACCGCCCGAGCCCACGGCAGCCCCTGAAACCGCACCTGCCGAAGAACCCACGGCGCCGGAACCCGATGCTAGTCTCGCTGCGGCAGCCGACCATGTCAGAACCTGCATCCGGGAGGCGCGCAAGACCGACCCGGCCGAACTGCTGGCGATCTGGGATCGCGCCTGGAACGACATCAGGGATGTCAGTCCAGCCGATGAAGCCCTCAAGCGCGATCTGTTGCCGCTGCTGCGTGAGCTGCAGGCACAGGTCCAGCAGCGCAAGGCCAGGGATTCGAAAGCTGCGTCACCCGAAAGCAGCGACAGCGATGACGCACCGGAACTCGACCTGGACGCCGGCCTGGATCGGATCGCCGAAACGCTGGAAGCCGGCGATATCGGACAGGCCCATGAACAGATCCGCAGCCTGCGCAGCCGGTTCGATCGCCTGCCCAAACGCCGTCGCCCTGCTGCTGCCGGCGGCCGGCTGCAGCGCATGGAGGGCCGCCTGAAAGAAATGCGCAACTGGCAGCACTGGTCGAACAACCAGCTCCGTGACGAACTGATCGCCCAGATCGAGGCGCTGCCGGACGCCGGCCAGCATCCGGACGCCGTCACCGCCGCGCTGAAAAAAGCAAGGACCGAGTGGAAGCGCCTGGAAGGGTTGGAGATATTGCCCGGAGACAAGCGTCGCTTCGCCGCACCATCGGGCCAGTGGCGCCGTTTTCAGACCGCCTGCAAGACCGCCTTTGACGCGGCCAAACCTTATTTCGAAAAACGCGAGCAGCTGCATAAGGACAATCTCGAAACACTGCGTGAATTCATTACCGCCGGAAAGGCAGCCGCCGACAATCCCGACACCGACGTCAAGGAACTGCTGGGCTTTCAGCGCAAGGCGCGTCAAGCTATCCGGCGCATGGATGACCTGCCGCCGAAGGCACGCGGCCGCTCGGCCGCTGGTCTGCGCGAACTGATGGATCAGCTTTCAAAGCGACTGGATGCGGTTTTTGACGCCGCCGAGTCGACCAAGCGTCGACTGGTGGCAGAAGCGCGCACGCTGGCCCACGAAAAGGACCTGAAAACTGCCATCGACAAGGCCAAGGCCCTGCAAAACCAGTGGCAGAAGGCCGGCAGCGGACGGCGCAAGGTTGAACAACAACTGTGGCGGGAATTCCGCGAACCCATCGACCCCCTGTTCGACAAACTCAAGGGGGAGCAAACCGAGCGCCGCGAGGCCGATCGACAGGCCCAATCCGAGCTGGGGGTATTGTGCGAGCAGGCCGAGGCCCTGGCCAGGCTGCCGGACTCGGAGCTGGAGGCCGCGCGCGGCAAACTGACCGGTCTGATCGATCAGTGGCTGCAGATGGAACCGCGACCGGCGCGCTTCAACCAGCGCTTCGAAAAAGCCGAACGCAGTTTCGGGCAAAGACTGGAGCAATACCAGGCCCGACTGCAGAACCGCGAGCGCGAGCGCCTGTGGTCGCTGGCCAGCGCGGTGCAGGCCCTGTGGGCCCGACGCGTCGCCGGGGAAAGCAGCGATTTGACCGATGCACTGCCAGAACCCGGCACGGACGATCCTATAGCGCAAGCACTGGCAGCCCGGGCAAAGACGATTGCCGCCGCTGACGCCGACCTCGAATCGCTGGCTCGGGCCGCCGAGGCAGGTCTGGCCGCCGCCCGCCAGGTCACCGTTGAGATGGAATTCCTGTCCGGCCTGGATACCCCACCGGACGATCAGCCCCTGCGCATGGACTATCAGGTCCAGCGTCTGGCCCAACGCATGGGCCAGCGCGAACGCCAGCCCGATCTGGCCACCGAGCTGGCAGAGCTCCAGCAGCGCTGGGCCGAATCCCTGCCGCACCCGCCCGAACAGCACCAGGCACTGGCCCGGCGTTTTGACCGCGCCCGCCAGATCATCGACGGCATGATCGGAGGCGCCTGACCAGCTGCAATGAGCGCTCCTTCCGCTGATCCTGACACCGCACCGGCTTTTGTCCACCTGCGCCTGCATACAGAGTATTCGCTCGAAGACGGCCTGAACCGGATCGGGCCGCTGCTCGACCGCGTCGCCGAGCTGGGCATGCCGGCGGTGGCCATGACTGACTGGCACAATCTGTTTGCGCTGGTCAAGTTCTATCGCGCCGCCATGGCCCGCGGGATCAAACCGATCGTGGGCGCCGATATCCGCGTCCAGGAAGCCGATCGTCAGACCCAGCCGGGCGTGGTGACGCTGCTGGTTCAGGACCGGACCGGCTATCTCAACCTGTGCCGGCTATTGTCACGCTCTTTTCTGGAAGGCCGCCAGCGCGGCGGGCAGCCGCGCGTGCTGGCGCCATGGCTACGGGGCCACAGTGAAGGGCTGATTGTCCTGCTGGGCCGCGGCTCCAGCGTGGGCGAGGCCCTGACCCACGGCCGACCCAACCTGGCCGGGCAGCGCTTGCAGGACTGGCTGAGGCTGTTTCCGGACCGCTGCTACCTGGCTCTGGAGCGCCTCGGACGGGACGGCGATGAGGCCATCGAAAAAGGCCTGCTGGCGCTGGCCGGCCAGCACCAGGTGCCGGTGATTGCCAGCAACGACGTGCGCTTTCTCACCGCCGAAGACTATTTTGCCCACGAGGCACGGGTCTGTATTCACCAGGGCCGGCTGCTGGACGATAAACGTCGCTCGCGCGAATACGTCGACCAGCAGTATCTGAAAAGCCCGGCCGAGATGCAGGCGCTGTTTGCCGACCTGCCGGTGGCGCTGGAAAACGCGGTTCACCTGGCGATGCGCTGCAACCTGGAGTTGACGCTGGGCGAATACGTGCTGCCCGCATTCCCCGTTCCCGAGGGCCAGACCGAAGATGACTTCGTGCGCCTGAAGTCCGCCGAAGGCCTGGAGCAGCGCCTGCAACGGCACGGGCTGGCGCCCGGTGTCGGCAACGATGCGTATCGGGATCGGCTCGAGCGCGAGCTCGGGGTGATCACCTCCATGGGCTTTTCCGGCTACTTCCTGATCGTGGCCGACTTCATCGCCTGGGCCCGCGCTAACGGCGTCCCGGTCGGCCCCGGCCGCGGCTCCGGGGCCGGCTCAGTTGTTGCGTGGAGCTTAGGGATTACTGACGTCGATCCATTACGTTACGAGCTTTTATTCGAGCGCTTTCTGAATCCGGAACGCGTCTCGATGCCGGACTTCGACATCGACTTCTGCGTCGAGGGCCGCGACCGGGTAATCGACTATGTAGCCCAGACCTACGGGCGTGACCAGGTCGCACAGATCATCACCTACGGCACCATGGCGGCCAAGGCCGTGGTCCGCGACTGTGGACGGGTGCTGGGCTACAACTACGGCTTCGTCGACTCCATCGCCAAGCTGATTCCCAACAAGCTGGAGATGACGCTGGAAAAAGCGCTGGACGAAGAGCCCGAACTGCAGCAGCGCTACGACAACGAGGAAGACACCCGCTCGGTGCTGGATCTGGCCCGCTCGCTGGAGGGCCTGGCCCGAAACGCTGGCAAGCATGCCGGCGGACTGGTGATCGCGCCCGGCCCGCTGACCGACTTCACGCCGCTCTACACCGAGCCAGACGGCCACTCGGTGCTGACCCAGTTCGACAAGAACGATGTCGAATCAGTCGGTCTGGTCAAATTCGACTTCCTGGGGTTGCGCAACCTGACCATCATCGACTGGGCGCTCAAGGCGGTCAACGAACGCCGCCAGGCCGAAGACAAGCCGCAACTGGACTTTGATGATTTGCCGCTGGACGACACACGAGCCTTTGCCCTGCTCCAGGCGGCCCACACCACGGCCGTATTCCAGCTCGAGTCACCGGGCATGAAAGAGCTGCTGCGCAAGCTCAAGCCCGACAGTTTTGACGATATCGTTGCCGCCGTCGCCCTGTATCGGCCCGGGCCGCTGGACGCCGGCATGGTCGATGAATACATCAACCGCAAACACGGCAAGGCACCGGTCAAGTACCCGCACCCCTTGAGCGAGCCGATTCTCAAGCCGACCTACGGTGTGATCCTCTACCAGGAACAGGTCATGCAGATCGCCCAGGACCTGGCCGGCTATAGCTTGGGGGGCGCCGACCTGCTGCGCCGCGCCATGGGCAAGAAAAAACCCGAAGAAATGGAGCGTCAGCGGGAAATTTTCGTCAGCGGCGCCGGCGCCAACGGGATCGACAAGGACCAGGCCGATGCCATCTTCAACCTGATGGAGACCTTTGCCCGCTACGGCTTCAACAAGTCCCACTCAGTGGCCTACGCGCTGGTGGCCTATCACACCGCCTGGCTCAAGGCCCACTACCCGGCCGAGTTCATGGCCGCCGTGCTTTCAGCCGACCTCGACAAGACGGACAAGATCGCCAACCTGATCGAGGACTGCCGCGCCATGGGGCTGGCCATCCTGCCGCCCGATATCAACCGCTCGGCCTATCGCTTCCAGGTTGAACAAGGCGCGATCCGGTATGGACTGGGCGCGATCAAGGGTGTGGGTCACGGCGCCATCGACAACCTGGTCGACATCCGCCGGCGCCGAGGCGCATTCGGCTCGCTGCGCGATCTATGTCGCGAAATTGATCTGGCGCGTCTCAACCGCCGCACGCTGGAGAGCTTGATTCGCGCAGGCGCAACCGATTGCATCCACAGCAATCGCGCCGCCCTGATGCAGTCGCTGCCCGATGTGCTGGCCGAGGCCGAGCGCTTCCAGGCCGACCGCGAAGCGGGTCAGGCCAGCCTGTTCGGCGGTGGTGCGGTGGAGGCAGAGACCGAGACGTTTTCCGCACCCTCACCGGATACCGCCCGCCCGTGGACAAACCTGCAGCGGCTCAAGGCCGAACGCGAAACCCTGGGCCTGTACCTGTCCGGCCACCCGCTGGATGATTTGCGCGAAGAACTGGCGTCTTTCACCACAACCACGCTGGAGCGCCTGCCCCAGCAGTTGGGAGACTCGGGCCGCCAGGGCAACGGACAGCGGCGCCAGCGCGGCATTGAGATGACCCTGGCCGGCATGATCATGGCATTGCGCAAACGACCGGGCAAAGGCGCGTTTGTTGCCCTGGACGACGGCACGGGCCGGATCGAGGTGGCGGTGTTCGATCGCCTGTTCGGACAGGTTGCCGACCGGCTGGTGGGCGATGCGGTGCTGGTCGTGGTCGGCAAGGTCGAGGTGGATGATTTTCGCGGTGGTTTCCGTATGGTGGCAGACGAAATCCTCGATATCGACGAGGCCCGCGCCCGCTTCGCCCAGCGCCTGGAAATCGAGATCCAGAGCTGCCGGGAGCGGGAAGTGGACAGCCACCTGGCGGCGGCCCTGCGCCCGTACCGGTCAGGCCAGACGCCCGTCATCGTGCGCTACCAGAACGCCAGCGCCAAGGCGCTGATCCAGCTGGGTGAAGAATGGCAAGTCGCGCCATCGGCCGAACTGCTGGCCGCGGTCGACGGCGTGGCAGGCATCACCGCGGCGCGCCTTCGCTACTGATTGGTGTCAAGAGCGGCAAGTCCTAATTTACCGCGTGGCCCACTAGCAACTTGCCGCTGCAGAAACAGGCGTTGAGAAAAGCGACCACCCTGGGCTCGGGCTGGCTGGAAACATCCAGCAGTTCCAGCAGGTTGGTCGGGCCACGCAAGGTGACTCGGGCCAGGCTGTGAAAATCCTCGTCAGCCATCGCCTCTGTTGGAACCTGTGTCAGCATGAAATGTACTTCGCCGGCCAGAGACGGATGCAGCCGCCCCGGGGACTGGTTCAGGCCGGCATGCCACTTCAACTCGCTCAAGGGGCGCTGACGCAGGCCGGACGACTGCTTGACCAGATCTGAATTGCTCAACGCCTGACCCGCGCTGGCCGGGAACGGGCGAGCAAAGTTAACCGGGTCCAGATCACCGACTTCTCCATCGAAAAACCAGGTACCCGAGCAGGGGTCGATCAGCACCTCCGGCCAGTCAGGCAGGCGAAGGACGAACGGCACGGCCCAGTGCCCGCAGCGCAGATGATCAGCGAGGGTGAGCGAATCAGGATCGGAATCAGGGACAGCCCCAGGCGTCTCGATGCTGGCCGGCCGCTCAGGCGTCATCGCCGGCGCAGCAACAGGCTCGGAGGCGGGTGAAGCCGGCGCCGATGCCGTTTCAGTTTCGCCCCGGGCGAGCCGACCCAGCAAGGCGCGGAAGTCCCGCGAGCGCAGCGGTTTTTTGAGCACCATCGGCGCATTGAAATCCGCCTGCCGGGTCAACACCACCACGGGGCCAGCATCCGCCGGCCATTGCGACCAGGCCTGCTCGCCTTCGACGCTGTCCACATCGATCACGGTGGCATCGCCACCAGGGCTTTCGGTCAGGCTCCAGCTGCCAGTCTCGCCACCGGTGACCAGGTCGAGCAGAGACCGCATCACCATGCGATCTTTCGGCGTGACATGCAGCAACGAAAGCGTCAGTGCGACCGGACTCACCGTTCAACTAACTGTTCATGCTGAATAACACTCAGGAGGCGTTTGACCTCGGTCATGGCTTCGGCCAGGACGCGGTGGATCTCGTCAATGGAGATGGCCTCATCGCTCACCCCGGCAGCCGGGTTGGCGACCACGCACAGGCTGGCGTAGTCCAGGCCGGCCTCGCACGCCAGGGCCGCTTCCGGCATGGCGGTCATGCCGACCAAAGTACAGCCGTCGCGCGCCAGGCGCTGAATTTCAGCCGCCGTCTCCAGGCGCGGACCCTGGGTTGCGCCATAGCAGCCGCCGTCTTGCAGAGCCACGCCGGCCACAGCGGCGGCAGACTGGAGGGCCCGACGCGCTGGCCCGGCAAAAGGGTCGGCAAATTCGATATGTGTCAACGGGTCCTGCGCGCTGTCGCTGAAACTGTGGCCGCGGCCCCAGGTGTAGTCGATCAACTGATCCGGCAGCACCAGCGCGCCGGGCGCCAGCGCGGGATCAATGCCGCCGACCGCGTTGATGGCGATGACCCGGCGTACCCCCGATTTGGCCAGAGCGGCGATATTGGCCCGGTAGTTGACTCGATGCGGCGGAATGCGATGCGGCCGGCCGTGCCGGGCCAGCAACCAGGCCTCGGACCGCCCCAGAGACACCTTGACCAGGGGCGCCGACGGCTCGCCCCAGTCCGTGGCCAGGGCGAACTCCTCGCCAGGCTCGAATAGACCCAGTGCACCGGTCCCTGCAATCAGGCCCAGATCGGTCACAGCAACTCCTCGGTGTCGGGCAGCGCCCAGATCTCGTCAAGCTGCCGCCAGTAGCCGTTCCAGTCCATACCGCAGCCGAAGACATATCGATCAGGCACGCGCAGAGCGGCGTCATCCACCCAGTCCCGGGCCAGACCGCGATCGTGCTCCTTGAGCGTGAGTACTGCGGTGCAGACTTCAGCCGCACCCTCCTCCAGCAGGCGGCCACGCACGGCATCCATGGTGTGGCCTTCATCGAAGATGTCATCGACCAGAATCACGCTGCCGCGCACATTGTTCGGCCAGCGCACCCAGTCCAGCCTGCCGCCCACGGTCCGGTCGCGGTAGCGCGTGGCATAGACGTGGTCCATGCGAAACGGAAACCGCAGACGCCGCGATAGCTGCACGGCCGGATACAGGCCACCGTTCATCAACACCATCAGCGTCACTTCATCGCGACCGGCCAGGCGCTCGGTCAGGCGTTCGGCCTGACGATCCAGTGCCCGGCTGACCGTGGCTGAGTCAATCAGCCGCTCGCTGCCGTTCGGCCAGCGCTGGTCTGACCCCGGCGGCCTGGCTTCAGGCGGGCACATGAGGCTGCCCCTCGCTGTGCTCCTGCGCCATTCTTTCAGCCTGCTCGAGCTTGATGGAGCGGGTCGGGAACGCAATCTCCGCACCGTGACTGGCGATGATGTCCCCGATCTTCAGCAGGACGTCCTCGCGAACCTCGTGATAGGTTGTCCAGACGATTGTGTGAGTGAAACAAAACACCATAATATCAAGCGAATGCGGCCCATAGTTATCAAAGTGCACCATGGTCGTCTGCGTGGTATCCAGATCCTCATGACGCATGATCATGGCGCGGATATCGTCGACCACCGCCTTGACCACGGCCTGGTCATCATAGCGAAGTCCGATATGTTCGAAGATACGCCGATGGGTCATGCGCGAGGGATTTTCCACGGTGATCGTGGTAAAGGTTGCGTTGGGCACGTACATTGGCCGTTTGTCGAATTTGCGGATGGTGGTCATGCGCCAGCCGATCTTTTCGACCACGCCTTCGATTTCCTGGTCCGGCGAACGCACCCAGTCCCCGACCGAAAACGGCCGGTCCATGAACACCATGAAACCGCCGAAGAAATTGGCCAGCAAATCGCGTGCGGCCAAGCCAACGGCAATGCCGCCAACGCCACCGGCCGCCAGAAAGCCGGAGATTGGAATTTCGAGGATGCTGAGCACGGTCAGCACCCCGGTCAGAATCACCGCGATGCGCACGATTCGGCCCAGCACGCTCACGGTGGTGATGTCGAAGTCGAGGTTGCGTTTGCGCCGCTCGGCAACGTAGGCCTGTTCGAACCCGGTGGTCAGCCGGAAGAAGAACCACGTGGCCGCCAGCACCAGCCCAAGCTGCTGTAGCGCATTGAGAAAATCGCTGGAGAAATAGACAAACTCGGTATGCGGCGTCATGACCCGGGCCGCCATAACCAGTCCCTGCCACCAGATCAGCAGCGAGATCGGGCGCTTGCCGGCATAGACGATGGCGTTATCCCAGTGATGACGCGTCTTCTCGGCGTATTTCTCCAGCCGGCCGATGAAACTGCGGTAGACAAACTCCAGCAACAGGGCGGCCAGGATGATGAGAAAGGCCTGCAACACCCAGGCGGGAATCCCGACCAGCCCGCCCAGTTGATCA
>SKIE01000245.1 GCA_007116585.1 Wenzhouxiangella sp.
ACATCAGAGTATTCCGGGTTGACCCGCAGCCCCATCGAGATCTTGTCGCCGTAAGCCAGAACCTGGTCGCGGTAGCGCCGGTACTGGCTGAGACTATTGAAGGTCAGATGCCTGCTGTAGCCCAGAATTTCCTCAAACTCTTCCGGTATGTAGGCCACCGAATAGGTGTGCGCCGGCACGCCCATTTCCTCGAAGCACAGACGCGCCTCGTGCAGGCTGCTGGCGGTCGCGCCGGGCAGATACTCGCGCACGATTGGAAAGACCTGCCACATCGCAAAACCCTTGAACGCGAGGATGATCTCCACGCCCGCTTCGCGCTGGACGCGGTCAATCAGAGTGAGGTTCGCGCGCAGGCGGCTTTCGTCAAGGATGTAGCAGGGCGAGGGAAAGCGCCCGTAGTCGATGCCGGTCACAGCTCCAGATCAACATCAATCGCTTCTTGCCAGGGCAAACCATCCAGGGGCAGTCGCTCCATGAACGGATCGGGATCAAACTGCTCGACGTTGAACACACCCTGCCCCGACCATACGCCGGTCATGATCATGCGCGCGCCGATCATGGCCGGTACGCCCGTGGTGTAGGACACGCCCTGAGTGCCAGTTTCGCGGTAGGCGGCCTCGTGGCTGCAGTTGTTCCAGATGTAGTACGTGCGCTCTTTGCCGTCCTTGATACCGCGGATGCGGCAACCGATCGAGGTCTCGCCGGTGTAGTTTTCGCCCAGCTCGCCCGGATCGGGCAACACAGCTTTCAAAAACTCCAGCGGCACGATATCGGTGCCCTGGAAGCGCACTGGCTCGATACCGGCCATGCCGATGTTCTGGATGACGCGCAGGTGGGTCAGGTACTCATCACCAAACGTCATCCAGAAGCGCGCCTGCTTGAGGGTTGGAAAATGCTTGACCAGCGATTCCAGCTCTTCGTGATAGATCAGGTAGGACTTGCGCGGGCCGATATCCGGATAGGTCAGCGTGGCGCTGATCTCGTGCGGCTCGGTCTCGAACCACTGCCCGTCTTTCCAGTACTTGCCCTTCTGCGTGACCTCGCGGATGTTGATTTCCGGGTTGAAGTTTGTGGCAAAGGCCTTGCCGTGATCGCCGCCGTTGCAGTCAACGATATCCAGGTAGTGGATTTCATCGAAATGATGCTTGGCCGCGTAAGCCGTAAAGATGCTGGTCACGCCGGGATCGAAGCCGCAGCCCAGCAGGGCCATTATGCCGCGGGCATTGAACTTGTCGTGCAGCGCCCACTGCCACTTGTACTCGAACTTGGCCTCGTCCCTGGGTTCGTAGTTGGCCGTGTCCAGGTAAGGCACGCCGGTCGCAAGACAGGCCTCCATGATGGTCAGGTCCTGATACGGCAGCGCGACATGCAGAACAAGGTCCGGCCGGAGGCGCTCAATCAAGGCAACCAATTCAGGCACGTTATCGGCGTCAACCTGCGCGGTCTCTATCATTTTGCCGCCCACAATCGCGGCAACATCAGCCGCGATCTGGTCGCATTTGCTCCTGGTTCTGCTGGCCAGCACGATGTCCGAAAACACATCCCGGTGCTGGGCACATTTGAAGGCGGTGACTCTGCCGACGCCGCCCGCGCCGATGATCAATACTTTCCCCATGGTCTGCCTGAGGTTTCCGTCACTTCTGCAACATGAGGCTCAGCGCAGGCATAACCGCGAGCTGGCCCCTCGTGATTGTCATTCCCAGCCCACATCCCGTCGGGCCAGCGGCATGGTCATGCAACGACAACCGCCGCCGCCCCGGCTGAGCTCGGCACCGTCGATGGTCACCACCACTCGGTCCTCAGCGCCCAGAGACTGCTCACCGATCATTATTTTCGCCGCGGTCGCAACCGCAAAACCCGACTTCGACAGCGCTTCCAGCGTGCGCTCATTGTGGGCGTAGCCCAGAATGCGACCCGGACCGAAAGCGAAGAAATTCGCCCCGCTGGCCCACTGCTCGCGCTGTTGCTCAAACTCTTCGTCACCACCGCAGCTAATGGGTTCAAGATCAATGCCCAGCGCGGCCAAAGCCGGCAGCACCCCATCGAACTCGCGAATGGTGGCCTGATCGGAATCATCGAACCGGCAGTGAAAAGCACGCGAGCGATGCTGACCGGTAATCAACTGCGGAAAAACGACGCAGCGATCGCGGTCGACCATCGTAAAAATCATGTCGAGATGAATCGTGGCCCGCGTCTTGGGAATTTCCACGACGATGAAGTTCTTGACCGGGCCGCGGGCGGCGATGGAGCGCATCAGCTGATCAATGCCGGCAACAGAGGTACGCTCGCTGTACCCGATCACGACCAGATCACGTCGAATCACCAGCAGATCGCCGCCTTCGATCGTGACCTCCGAATCGCGCAACTCGGTGCCGTCAAAATAAAATCCACTGCTGACGATTTCAGGGTGGTGTTTGAAGACCGCCTTGAGCAGCAGCGCTTCGGCCACGCGCGCCTTGTAGGCCATGGACCCGATGATGATCCGATCATTCAGGCACATCGTGGCGTCACGGGTGAAAAAGGTATTGGGCAGCGGCGGGATGGCGTAACGGGAAGGGTCCAGGAACTTTTCAAGACTGACCGGTCGCTTGGGAGTCCCCTCGATGAGGCGCCCGGCAAGTGCCGGCGACGGCATTTCCACCAGCTCGTCTATCAATTCCGGGCACTGATAGAGGCTGCACAACTGATTGACCAGCGCGCCGCGCACGCTGTCGATGTCCAGCACTTCGCCGAGCAGCGATTTGAACTCCAGCACTCGGGCAACCTTCCCGAGCACGCTGGTCAACTGGCGATGTTCACGCAGAGCCAGGCGCAGGCTGAGAATGTCGTCGTACAGCACCTCCGAGGCGGTGTCCGGCGTCATATTTTCCATTTCCTGGCCCGGAGTATGAACCACCACGGTCTCAAGGTGGCCGATCTCGGAATCCAACCCGATCTGAATGCTCATGCGCGTCTCTTGAAGGTTCGCCGAAGTGAGCAGTATACGGATCGACCGCGGGCCGGTGGCGCCGCTGTTGCGCGCTGTGATGGCAGAAAATCGGCCCAAGTCTCGTTAAATTCAGGCAAGCCCGAACAAAGTTCTGACGCTCATGAAAATGCCTGCCCTCCTACTGACAATTCGGGCCTGCCTGTTAATGGTATACAGCCAGACCGCTTTCGCCGATCTGGATCTGGAGGCGCTGTGCGACGACAAAGGCCTTGAGTCCGAAAGCGACATTGGAGCTTTAAGCAACGTACAGCTGCATCGCGGCCCGCTGGACCGCGAGGGTGCCCGCATTGTCGGCTGCCTGCATAACACCGGCGATGAAGAACTGCAAAATCTGATGGTGGCCTATTCCATGGTGCAGGAACGCGGCAGCGGTGGCGGATCGAGCAACCTGGAATTTGCCGCCATCCCGGCCGGTGAATCACGCCCCTTCCGATCCGGCCAGCTGCGAGCTGATCCCGACCGATTCGCGCGCTCAGGCGCGACGGCCATGATGGTCGACGAATTGGAGGTATTCATGAGCGGACAATACGAATTGACGCCGCCTATCGAAATGGATTTGCCTCTCCTTGATCGACCGCAACATCCAGTCGAACGCCAATGTGCTGAACTGCAAGTAAGCGACGCCGCCGAAGGTCCTGTTCTGTTGCGCGAAGTCCAGTTCGCCGACATCGGTCTGGTCGGGGCAAGGACCAGCGTGCTGATCGGCTGTGTGACCAATACCGGCGAGGAAACCCTGGCCGAAGGAAGGTGGAACGGCATCAGCGTCGTCCATGACAGGACAACAGATACCGGGGCCGTCGGCGGCGGCAGCGGCCGGCTGGAACTCGACGGGCCACTGGAACCCGGCGAAACCGCTTTTTTCGTCAGCAGCTTCGATTTCCAGCAGGCCGGCCTGACCATTGAACTAACGCCCGGCGCCATGCGCATGGTTGATGACGAGTTCCAGCTGGTCAGCGACGGCCCCAGCGTCAAGCTGAAGCGGTCAGGCTTCGAGCCCTGATGGAGAAAAGACGGAAAATCTGGTGCCCGGAGCCGGACTCGAACCGGCACGGAGTTTCCTCCGAGGGATTTTAAGTCCCTTGCGTCTACCAATTTCGCCATCCGGGCAGTACCCGGTACATGATAAGCGACCGGCCGGTCGAAATCTGGCTGGTCGCGCTACGCGGGGCCGACGGCTCAGACTGCCAGATCAAGCTGCTGGACCGTGCCGACTTTGCCATCCTCGTATAGGAAAACTCCGGTACTGCGCAACTGGCCCAGCTGCTCGTTGCGCTGGTCGTTGAGACTGAACGGCGTGTTGGCCGCGCCCAGGTAGATTGCACCAATGCCCAGATCCTGCAGTGATTTCAGCCTTTCGCGGTCGCTGCCGGCGCCGATCCAGACCTGCAGCTCGTTGAAAACCGGATCAGCGCGATCAATCCAGCCATTCCCGTCCGCGTCATAAGCCCGCAGATCGGCAAAGCCATCACCGCTCAGCGCGCCGAACAGTTCGCTGCCGTCATCGATCCGGCTGTTGCCGTTGCGATCAAGCACCAGATATCCGCTGCCGGAACCGAGAGTTGGCAGTTCGTCCTTTTGCCCGTTTGCGTCCAGATCAAAGCGAAAGCGCGTGGCATCGAGCTCGGCACTGCCGACATCAAGATTGATCACCAGAGGATCTTCCAGACGCCGCTCCACGCCTGCCAGGTCCAGCCGGGTCATTTCGACGAAGGACCGGCTCAGGTTCAGTTCGACATCGATTTCGATCTGACGACCGTCGGCCGTCTGGACGGTGCCGCGGGCCTCGAAACGGGTGTTTTCCGCTTCAGCGCGCAGCACCGTCTGGCGAACCTCGAAGTCAGTTCTGACCTCGGGCTCCTGAAGCGGTGCCGTGGTCTCCGGTTCAGGCGGTTGCATCACAAAGATCACTACATCGCGCCTGAAAAAATGGGCCACGATCTTGGCCAGAAGCAGCATCCGCGGCTCAATGCCGACAGACTCTTCCTCTTCCACGCCTGAAACAGCTGCCTCCGTGCTGGCTGCAGACAGCGACAGCGCCTGTGCCGAAATCTCAAGCTGTTCATCCGTGGAGCGCAAAAGCGAAGAAACCTCTGCCGCCCCGGGTCCAGCCGAACGAGTGGCGCTGATCTCGGATATTTCAAGCAAATGGCGCTCGGAGGCATGCCGGGCACCCAGCCAGAGGTCCGAGCTTTGGATCAACATGGGCGGCCTCCGGGCAAGATTCAGATCTTGTCACGTTAGCGGCCGCAACGGCCAATTCTTTAGCCCACTGATGGAACTGAAGTCTGGAACACGTCTCTCGCGAGACTGTTGAGAACCGAAGAGATGGAGGCTAGGCCCGGAATCGAACCGAGGTAAACGGCTTTGCAGGCCGCTGCATAACCACTCTGCCACCTAGCCTAGGGACAAGCATTCAGCGAAGAATCAGTATACCCAACTCCGCCGCAAACGACAGGGCCCCGGAACAACCGGGGCCCTGGCAAGAAACGCTGGAGCGGGAAACGAGACTCGAACTCGCGACCCCAACCTTGGCAAGGTTGTGCTCTACCAACTGAGCTATTCCCGCGTCGAAGCCGAGCATTGTAGGCCATTGTCAGCGCCTGTCAAGTACCTTGCTGGATTTGTTGAAAAGTTCGGGTGCACAACCGCAACGGGAATCGGCGACAATACCTCGCGCAGACCGTCACCCGGCCTTTTCAAGTGATTCAACCAACCCCGACGCCCGCAGTCAGCATCGTTGTGCCAACCCTCAACGAGGCCGACAACATCGAGCGGCTGCTCAATGACATCGAACGCGCCACCGCGGCTGTGCTGTCCTGCGAGGTAATCGTCGTCGATGATGCGTCCACAGACGGCACGCCGGAGCTGGCGCGCGCCTGGCGTGGCCGCGTTCCGGTCCGCATGGTTGACAGGCAGGGGCCTCCGGACCTGTCCGGCGCGGTGCTCGACGGGGCCCGCTCGGCCACGACTGACTGGGTCGTCGTCATGGATGCCGACGGTTCACATCCACCGGATCGAATTCCAGAGCTTGTCGAGCCACTGCTGAACGGCAGTCACGACCTGACGATCGGATCGCGCCATGCCGACGGCGGACGCACCATAGGCTGGCCATGGCATCGTCATCTCGCTTCCGGCGTCGCCACGCTGCTGGCCTGGCCCTTCACCGAGGTTCGCGACCCCATGGCCGGATATTTTGCTACCGCGCGCGAACGACTGCTGGCCATGCCGGGTCAGAGCGCCGGCTACAAGATCCTGCTCGAATTGCTGGTCCAGGGCGGCGACCAGATCCGCACCCTGGAAGTACCCATTGAGTTCGAGGACCGCCGGCATGGCCAGTCCAAGCTGGGCCTGAATCAGCAACTGACCTATCTCAAGCGCCTCGCCTGGCTGGCGGGTGGGCGCGTTTCTCTGGGCAGCGCGTCGAAATTCGGGCTGGTCGGGCTGGCCGGCATGGTCGTCGATCTGCTCATATTCCAGTTCCTGATCAGCACCGGGGCGCGGCTGGGGTCGGCCCATGTCTTCAGCTTTGTCCTGGCTACGCTGACCAATTTCTTTCTCAACTATCGCTGGACTTTCCACGGCGATGCACACACCGACATGCGCCTGGCCCAGCGCTATCTGCGCTTCCTGATCGTTGCGCTGATGGCGTTGATGATTCGGGGCGGCGTGCTGGTTCTGCTGGTGGAATTGTTCGGTCTTTCGCCGCTGGCCGGGATCATTCCGGCCATCATCATCACGGCCGGGGTCAACTATCTCGGTTCGGCGTTTTACGTTTTCGCCTCCACCGCATCCGGCGTGATCCCGCGCGTACGCTGGCACCTGGCCGCACTGGGATTGCTGGCCTACATGCTGCTGCTACGGGTGCTCTACATGGGCAGCCTCGAGCTCATCCCGGATGAAATGTATTACTGGATGTATGCCCAGAATCTGGCGCTGTCGTATCTTGATCATCCACCGCTGATTGGCTGGATGATCGCGGCCGGCACGGCGGTGTTCGGCGATACCGTGATGGGCGTGCGCTGGCTGTTGTTGCCGATGACGCTGGCCGGCGCCTGGTACTTCTACCGCTACGGCGCAACCATGGGCGGTAAAACCACCGGCCTGCTGTGTCTGCTGGCCTTTACCGTGCTGCCGTTTTTTGCCGTCTCGGGCATTCTGATGACACCCGATGCGCCCATGATCGTGGCCTGGGCGGCCGCACTCTACTATTTCAAGAAAGCCCTGATCGACGATGAACCGCAGGCGTTTCTCGGCCTGGGTATCGCCATGGGCCTCGGGCTGCTGGCCAAGTACACGATCGCCTTGCTGGCGCTGGGTGCGCTGGTGTTCATGCTGGTCGACCGCCAGGCCGCACGCTGGTTCTTCCGTCCCCAACCCTATCTTGCGGCGCTGTTGGCGAGCCTGATCTTTCTGCCGGTGCTGATGTGGAATGCTCAGAATGAGTGGGCATCTTTTCTGTTCCAAGGCACCCGCCGACTGATCGAGAACCCGGACTTCTCCAGCTATCTGGTCGTGGTCTACGCTGTCCTGCTACTTTCACCAGTCGTCGCGCTGGCCGGTTTTCTGGCCTTCGGGCCAATCCGCCGGGTCATTGAGCCCGAAGCGCGCAAGCGCCGGTTCATGCTGTTGATGACGGCCGTGCCGCTGGCCGTGTTTGCGCTCTACGGTGCATTTTCGATCATCAAGTTCCACTGGACGCTGCCGCCATGGATCGCGCTGCTGCCGCTGATGATGAGCGCACTGGCCTGGCCGATCTGGCCTGACCGGCAACCGGTAAGCCGTTTTCATGCGCTTTTGGTCAAAAGCTGGCCGCCATCGGTGATCGCGCTTGTGCTGGCTTACGGCCTTTTGTTGCATTACCTGACGCTGGGCCTGCCGGGGTTGAAAACCACCGACTTCGGCTCGGGCTACCTCGGCTGGCCGGAAGTGGCCGTCGAGCTCGCTGAAATGGAACAAAGGCTTGCCGATCAAACCGGCCAGACGCCACTGCTGGCCGCCACCAGCAAATGGGGCGGAGCGGCCGCCCTCGCCTTTCACTACCCCGAGCGTCGTCACAACCAGATCACCGCGCAAAATCTGATCGGCATGAGCGGCTCGATGTGGGAGCACTGGTTTGATCGAGGCACAGATCCCAACCGCCCGGTGATCCTGTTCAATACCAGCTCGAAACTGATCGACGAACAATGGCTGGAGTATGCCGTCAGGGGGCTAGGTCCGCTGCAGCGAACCGCCGTAAAACGTGACGATGAAGTCATTCAAACGCTGTACTTCAGAATCGCCGAAGGCTTTCGGCCAGAGCAGGTGCGCTACCCGGACCGTATTCCGGAATGACGTGCCGACCGGTTTTTGGCGCTTCCCAGTTTTTTTTGTCCTGCTCACTTGCTTCCGGCGGTAAAGCTGGCACAATAACGCGGCCTTAACGACCTTCAGGAGCCTTCATGGCAAAAGACGATCATATTGAAATGGAAGGCAAGGTGCTTGACACCCTGCCAAACACCATGTTCCGTGTCGAACTCGACAACGGGCATGTCATCACCGCCCACATTTCCGGCCGTATGCGCAAACACTACATCCGCATCCTCACCGGCGACCGAGTCAAGGTCGAAATGACCCCGTATGACTTGAGCAAGGGCCGAATCACCTATCGCATGAAATAAATCGCTGCAGCAGTTGCAGCCTCAGTGGTTCTCCGGAGCGGTCGCGGTCTCCTGATTTGGCTCGGCGGCCTCCACAGCAAGCTCCAGACCTTCTCCATCTGCCTTGAGGTCGACCTGAACCTCTCCGCCGCCCTCTGACAGCGGCCCGAACAATAACTCGTCAGCCAGCGGGCGCTTGATGTGATCCTGAATGACGCGCTTCATGGGGCGCGCGCCCATCTGGTCATCAAAGCCATGTTCGGCCAGCCACTGTCTGGCCGACGCGCTGACTTCCAGCACCACACCCCGATCGGCCAGCTGGTTTTCGAGGTCCATGAGGAATTTGTCGACCACCTTCAGGATGACGTCCATCTGCAGCGAGCGGAACTGGATGATCGCATCGAGACGGTTGCGGAACTCCGGCGTGAACTGTCGCCTGATGGCTTCCATCCCGTCAGAGCTGTGATCGGACTTGGTAAAGCCGATACCGCGCCGATTGACCAGGGCCGCGCCGGCGTTGGTGGTCATCACAATGATCACGTTGCGGAAATCGGCCGAACGGCCATTGGCATCGGTCAACTTGCCGTGATCCATGATCTGCAGCAGCAGGTTGTAGACATCCGGATGCGCTTTCTCGATTTCATCCAGCAGCAGGACTGCGTGCGGCGTTTGCGTCACCGCCTCGGTCAGCAGCCCGCCGCGGTCAAAGCCGACGTAGCCCGGCGGTGCGCCCACCAGTCTGGACACGGTGTGCGCTTCCATGTACTCCGACATGTCAAAGCGGATCAGCTCAATGCCCATGGTCAGCGCCAGCTGGCGGGTAACCTCGGTCTTGCCCACGCCCGTCGGTCCGGCAAACAGGAAACTGCCGATGGGACGATCGGCATCGCCCAGGCCCGAGCGCGACATCTTGATGG
>SKIE01000253.1 GCA_007116585.1 Wenzhouxiangella sp.
AAAAGACCCGCCCGGATGATTTCCGGGGCGAGCTTGAGCATATTGACCAGTTGCTGCGTAATCCGGCCGAAGAATCGCCGATTGATCTCGCGGCGGGACTGGCCACCATGCAGGTGATTGTCGCCGCCCTGGCGTCGGCTCGCGAGGGCCGCGTCATGCGCGTCGAAGAGTAGTGGATTAAAGATTATGCGTTCAGGTCATCGAATTCTGGTCGTGGTGCCGGCGCGTGGCGGGAGCAAGGGCGTGCCGTTGAAAAACCTGCACCCGCTGGGTGGGAAACCGCTGCTGGTGCACACGGCTGAACTGATCCAGCGTCTTGACTGGGTTGATCGGGCCGTGGTCTCCACCGACCATTTGCTGATCCGTGATACGGCGATCCGGGCTGGGCTCGAGGTGCCTTTCATGCGTCCCGAGACGCTGGCCGGCGATCGCATTGGTGACGTGGAGGTGTTGGCGCACGCACTAGCGGCGACGGAAGCTGATGACGGTGAGTACTATGACCTGGTCGTGATGCTGCAGCCGACCTCACCGCTGCGTCAGGCCGCCGATGTCACCGCCACGCTCGACAAGCTGATTGATGAGGGCCTGGACAGCGTCTGGACGGTGACCGCGACCGATCTGAAGGCGCACCCTTTGAAACAGCTGGTGGTCGATGAAAACGGCCGCCTCGACTACTTTGATCCGCGTGGTGCCGACATCATCGCCCGGCAGCAGCTGACCCCCGTTTATCACCGCAACGGCGTGGCCTACGTGCTCAGGCGCGAGGTGCTGGAAGAGGGGCTATTGATGGGGCCGCGCAGCGGAGCGCTGGTGCTCGACCAGACGCCGATCAGTATCGATACGCTGTCTGACTTCGAGCGCGCGGAGGATGTGCTTGCGCAGGAGGAGGGCGCGTTTTCATCTGTTCCCGAGAGCAAACCTGTTCCGCGCAAACTGGTGATCGATATTGACGGGGTGATCGCTGAGGCCCGGCCTCAGCTTGACTATGCTTCGGCCACGCCCATGCGCGACAATATTGCCCGGATCAACGCGCTGTACGATGCCGGTTGCAACATCACCCTGTTCACGGCCCGTGGTTCGGGCACAGGCAAGGACTGGTCCGAGGTCACGCGGCGCCAGATGGACGGCTGGGGCGTGCGCTACCATGACCTGCGCTTTGGCAAGCCTGCAGCGGATTATTTCATTGACGATCGTCTGGTTACCCTGACCCATGTGCTGGCGCTGTGCGGACAGCCGGATCCAGTCAGTGACCAGACAGCCACCGAACATCGCAGAGGAAGTGACTCATGAGCAGCATCTTTGACCATCTCCATATCTTCGAGATGGCCAACAATCACCAGGGAGACGTGGAGCACGGCCTGCGTATCATCGAGGCGGCCGGACGCCTGGCCGAGGAGCATCAGGTCCGGGCCGCGGTCAAGTTCCAGTTTCGTGAGCTTGGCACCTTCATTCATCCGGATGCACGGGGTCGCGATGACATCATGCACATCCCGCGGTTCGAGAGCACGCGTCTCGACGAAAGCCAGTTTCGTCGCCTGGTCGAGGCCACGCGTGACGCTGGTCTGGTGACCGTGGCCACGCCTTTTGATGAACCCTCGGTTGGCCTGTGCAAGACGCTCGGCATCGATGTGCTGAAGGTCGCCAGCTGCTCGGCAACGGACTGGCCGCTGCTGGAGGAAATGGCCAGGGCTGATCTGCCGGTTATTGCCTCGACCGGCGGGCTGTCGATTTACGACATCGACAACCTGGTCACATTCCTGCACAAGCGAGTGCCGGAACTGGCCGTGATGCACTGCATTTCGCTCTATCCGACGCCACCCGAACAGCACGCGATGAATTTCATGGCGCGCATGATCCGTCGTTACCCCTACGTCACCATCGGCTACTCCGGTCACGAGGCGCCGGACAACACCGAGGTGGTGATGGTCGCCGTGGCCAAAGGGGCCCGGCTGCTGGAGCGGCATTTCGGGGTCGAAACTGACCAGATTTCGCTGAACAAGTATTCGATGAATCCGGAGCAGGCCGGCGCGTGGATTGCCGCGGCCCAGCGCGCGCGGGCGATTGCCGGTCCGGACGACGACAAGCCGGTCAGCGCCGGGGAACAGCAGTCGTTGCTGCAGCTGCAGCGCGGCGTGTTTGCCCGCCGCCCGATTCACGAGGGCGAGGAGATCAGCGCAGAGGATGTGTTTTTTGCCAT
Source organism: Wenzhouxiangella sp. (assembly GCA_007116585.1). The sequence continues at coordinate 2,198 of SKIE01000253.1, forward strand.
GCCCTGTCGCGAGGGTCAACTGACGTCCGGGCAGTTCGGGCAATACCGGGCCCGGTTCGTGGCCAGCCGCGACTACGCGGAAAATGAAGCGCTGTTCGAGGAGGCTCAATCAGACCCCTACACCCAGGTGCGCGGCATTCTGCACGACGCCAAAGGGCAGCTCTACGAGGCAGGGATCGCCCTGGGCGACGATATCAGCATCGAGATTTCTCATCACTACGGCATTGACCGGTTCCGTGAGACCGGGTGTGTGCTCATCAATTCAATCAACCGCGAATATTGCAACAAGTTTCTGATCATGTTGCCGGGTCAGGGCCATCCGCACCACAAGCACAAGGCCAAAGAAGAGACCTTCCACATGCTGTGGGGTGATCTCGAGGTCGATCTGGAAGGCGATATCATTCACTTGAAGCCCGGCGACAAGCTGCTGGTCGAGCGCGACCAGCTGCACGCGTTCCGGACCGAAACCGGCTGCGTGTTCGCCGAGATTTCCACGCGCTCGATTCGCAGCGATTCCTACTATGCCGATGAGCGTATTGCCCGCATGGACCCGATGGAACGCAAGACAATCGTCGAGGGCTGGTAAGGCAACGCCGGGTTCAGGCCGAAACGGTCTGCTCGGCCAGCGCCGCAATGATGCAGTCAACGTCGGCATCGGTGTGCGCGGCGCTCAGGGAAATCCGCAGCAGATTCAGGCCTGAAGGGGTGGCCGGCGGAATCATCAGGTTGGCGTAGACGCCGGCTTCCAGCAGCCCCTGCCAGTGGGCGAGCGCGGTGGCGCGATCCGGGAGGATAATCGCTGCCACCGGACCCGGTTTTTCGCTGCCCAGTTGGTAGCCCAACTCACGGGCTGCTGTGTAGAAACGCTCGAAATTCCGTTTCAGCTGGGCGCGGAGGGCGCGGCCTTCCAGCAGCACGGCCAAGGCCTGGCGGGTGCCGGCGATGGTTGCCGGTGACGGCGACGCGGTGAAGATGTAGGGTCGGGAGGCCAGACGCATCAGTTCCATCTCCGGATGCGGTGAAACGCAGAACCCACCGAGACCGGCAAGGCTCTTGGAGAATGTGCCGACAACGAAGTCGACCCGGTCGAGCAGGCCGCAGGCCTCGGTCAAGCCTAGCCCGCGCTCGCCGAACACGCCGAAGGAGTGGGCTTCATCGACCAGAAGCCAGGCGCCGTGACGCTCCTTGACTTCCACGAACTCCTCAAGCGGCGGCTGATCGCCGAGCATGGAATACAAGCCCTCGACCACGACCAGGGCCTTCGAGGCCGCGTCGCCCAGGCGGGCCAGGCGCCGATCGAGATTGTCCGGGTCGTTGTGGCGAAAGCGGATGGTTTCGGCCTGGCTGAGTCGCGCGCCGTCATAGATGCTGGCGTGGCTATCCGAATCGAGCACCAGATACTCGCCTCGACCAGCCAGCGTGGACAGCGCGCCGAGATTGGCCTGGTAGCCGGTGGAAAAGACCATCGCCGATGGCCAGCCGAACGCCGCGGCCAGATCTGCCTCAAGGCCGCGGTGGGCATCGTAGCTGCCGTTGGCCATGCGTGAGCCGGTGGTGCCCGATCCCAATGAACGAAGCGCATCAGCGGCGGCGTCCAGCACGCTGTCGTCGAAGGTCAGTCCAAGGTAATTATTGGTTCCGGCCAGCAAGACCTCACGGCCGTCAATATGTCCTCGCGTGGCAGACCGTACCGACTCAATGGGCGTGGCGATGGGGGCCGGTTCGTTGCCGCCCAGTGATTCGCGTGCAGCGGCGACGCGCTCGAATTTGGCAAACAGACTCATGCCTTGTCCTCCAGCAGCCGACACAGCTCAGTGGCCAGTTCATCCAGCGTGGTGACTTCGGCCAGAAGGTCAACCGGCACCGACAGATCGAGTTCGTCTTCGATTTCCATGACCAAATTCATGATCTGAACCGAATCCAGGCCGACATCACCGGTCAGAGCCGATTGCCAGTCGATGCTGGCGTGCTCGGGCAGGGCGCGCTCAAGGGCGGCGGATATGGCGTTTTCGGCCTGTTTGCGCAAATCAGTCACTCGAGTCTTGTCTCCATCCGGGTAAGTCGGGCAACGCGGACTGCAAGGTATGCCGCGGCTGCCAGTCAGGCACGGCAGCATTCAGATTATCACCGCAAACCCAGTCAGAATGCGTGAGTTCCCGAACCTTGCCGGGCGAGAGCAGGGGCTGATAGCGGGCGAGTCGGCTCAACAGCAGGTTGATTCGGGCGGCCAGCATGAGTCCGGCCCGGGGCAGGGCCAGGCACCGAACACGGCGGTTCAGTGCGGTGCCGGCTATCTCGGTCAGATCGTTCCAGGTATAGCCGCCGGGCCTGCCATCATGCACGCAGGCTTGTTTTCGCCCCAGCCTCGGCAGGACGAGCGCTTGCCTGATGGCCTCGGCCAGATCATCGACGTGGAGCAGGGAAAACCGGGCATCGCGCGGGCCGATACGCGGCAGCCAGCCGCGCGCCAGCGTCCGCCAAAGCGGTGCCAGCGCCGGGTCTGTGGGCCCATAGACTGCGGGAGGACGCAGAATCATCCAGTCCAGGCTGGAGCTTTGGACGACGTGTTCGGCGGCTTTCTTGCTGCGGGCGTAATGCGACAAGCCCGGGCTGCGGGCAGCCAGGCTCGAGATGAGCAAAAATTTTCCGCCGAGGTTGTGCCGTTCGGCCGCCGTGACCAGTCGGCTGGTGCCGGCCGCATTGACCCTGGCGAAGTCCTGATAGCTGCGCCCAGCAATGGCTGCGGCCAGATGAACAACGGTATCGACTCCGCGAACCAGATGTTCCAGTCCGGGGCCATCCTCCAGTCGTCCGGCGACAACATGCAGGTTGGGATGGGCGGGCAATTGATCGGGCTGACGAGCGAGAGCGCAAACCTGGTGGCCCTGATCAAGCAGTCGCCGCAGCACCACGCCGCCAACAAACCCGGTGGCGCCGGTCAGGGCGACGGTCTGCTTCATGAGGCCGACCTGGCCGCGCTATCGACCGCTGGGTTCAGCGGCTTCCGTGTGCGGCGTCCTGTCGACCAGTTCGCGCGGCAGAATCGGGCGTTGTTCGAGGTCGTTGCGCTTGAGGAAATCCAAACGGGCTCCGCTGCGCGAGAGCTTGCCGGATGAGGTTCGCGGCAGCGTGTGCAGGGGCACCAGCTCGATCAGGCAGGCGATGCCGAACTCGGACTGGATGCGCTGTTTCAGGCGTTCGACCAGATCGGCCTGGCGGAAGGTGTCCTGTTCGCGACACTGCACCACCAGCACTGCAACTTCGCTGCCGTCTTCGCCGGGGATTGAGAACGCCGAAGCGTCTTCCGGGCGCACCTCTTTCTGCTGCTCGGCCACGTACTCCAGATCCTGTGGCCAGATATTGCGGCCGTTGATGATGAGCAGATCCTTCGCCCGGCCGGTGATGAACAGCGAATCGCCGGCGCGGTAGCCGACGTCACCCGTATTGAGCCAGCCATCGGCAGTCAGCGCCGCGGCACTGGCTTCAGCATTGTTGGCGTAACCGCGCATGACGCTCTTGCCGCGCAGGAAAATGACGCCGCACTCTCGTTCTTTGGCCAGGCGGCCGTCCGCGACGCGAATTTCCACCTCGTAGTCCGGCAGGGGGCGGCCGCAGTTGACAAATTCGGTCACCCGCGCCGTCTCGCCGGTTGCTGTGACCGGTTCGGCGATGCGGTCTTCGGCCAACCGGTCGGCGTCAAGCAGATCGGTTTCCAGACCCTGACCCAGCGGGGCGAAGCTGACCGCCAGTGAGCATTCGGCCATGCCGTAGCAGGGCAGAAAAGCCGTGTTCCTGAATCCGGCCGGCGCCAGTGCCTCGGCAAAACGGTTCAGCCAGGGCGCCCGGATCATTTCGGCCCCGACACCGGCGACGCGCCAGGCGCCGAGGTCGAAGTTATCCAGATCGCTACGCCGCAGACGACGAGCGCACAGGGCGTAGCCAAAGGGCGGGCTGAAAGAGATGCTGGCACGGTTCTGCGACATCAGGCTCAGCCACAGGCGCGGACGCATGGCGAACTCGCGCGTGCCGAGGTAGTCCACCGAAAGCTGTGAGATCACCGGGCCGAGGATCAGGCCGACCAGCCCCATGTCATGGTAGAACGGCAGCCACGACATGAAGCGGTCGCCGCGTCGAATCTGGACGCCGTACTGCAGGATGCCGGCCAGATTGGCCAGCACGGCCGACTGGGTGATCATGGTGCCGCGGGGGAATCGCGTGCTGCCGGAGGTATATTGCAGGTAGGCCAGTTCGTCAGGCTGCGGTGGCCTTGGCAGAACATCGGCTTGCCGCAGCGCCTGGAACGCGTCCAGGGTTCCAACCACGTCGAGATTCAGGCCCTCCGCGGCCTCTCTCAGAAAGCCGGCAAAAGAGACCGGCGCAAAGGCAGCGCGGGCACCGCAGTCTTGGAGCATGGCCCGCAAATGGGCGACGAAGGCCTCTTTCCCGCCGAGATGGACGGCGGCTGGCAGCGGCACCGGCACCAGCCCCGCATACTGGCAGGCGAAGAACAGGACCTGGAAGTCCGGGTGCGTGTCGGCTACCAGCGCAATGCGACTGCCGCGCGCCAGCCCCAGGCTGTGCAGGCGGTAGGCCAGCGATACGGCGCCCTCGCGCAGTTCCACATACGGCATAACGCACGTGAGTTCACCGCGGCCGTTATAGAAATTGCACCCGGTCGCACCCTGCGAAGCGTAGTCAAGTGCTTCTGCGAGGCTGGCGTACCCGGAGGTTTTGAGCGGCAGTGAGTTGTCTGTCGGGGTCGGCTGCGGCATCAAAAATTGTGGTTCCCTTCTTTTGGCGTGGCCCGCACTGCACCGGCTCTGAGAACGGACTAATCCATCATTATATGTCCGCTGGAAGATAAAGAAAACATTCATCATGCGTGCAGCTTTGTCGCCCGGGAGCGGAGAGCGCCTCGCCAAAGCGCTTTTGCGGTTACATTGAGCCCTTTACGGATCTGCGTCCAACGTCTCGATGAGTAGCGAAATCCAGATTTCTCCGCTGCGCGCCCGCCGTGAGTGGCGCGAGGTCTTTGAGCTTGCGCGGCGGCTGTATACCGACGATCCACACTGGGTTGAACCGCTGCAGGCCGAGCGCCGCGCCCAGTGGTCGCCGCGCCACCCCTGGTTTCGCCATGCCGAGGCGCGGCTGTTTCTGGCCCGCCGTCGTGGTCGGCTGGTCGGGACCATCAGCGCACAGCTTGACCAACTCCAGCCTGTGGAGGACGGCAGGCGGATCGGCTACTTTGGCCAGTTCGAGTGTCGGAACGATGCCGACATCGCCGCGGCGATGTTTGAGCATGCGGCAGACTGGCTCAGGCAGCGCGGCGCGAGCTGGATGCGGGGCCCGTATGATCTGGGCATCAATCAGTCCTGCGGCCTGCTGGTGGAGGGGCGTTCGACGCCGCCCATGGTTTTGATGGGTCATGCGCCAGCCTACTATGCCGACCTGATGCAAGCCTTTGGTCTGGCGGCTGAAATGGACTTGCTGGCCTACGTGCTGCCGCCGGATTTCCCGGCGCCCGAGAGCATGCAGAGGCTGCTGGATCGGAGCGCGCGACGGCTGAGTTTTCGACCGCTGGATCGGCGCTGCTATGCCGAGGAAGTGCAGCTGCTGAGGGAGTTGTTCAACGATGCCTGGTCCGACAACTGGGGCTTCGTGCCCGTGACCGAACAGGAGTTTGCCCACACCGGCCGGGAAATCCGCCCGATCCTGTCGCCTGACCACGCCTGCGTGGCTGAAATCAACGGCGAGGCGGCGGGGTTCCTCATTGCCTTGCCCAACGTCAATGAGCTGATTCGCGATCTTGGCGGAAGATTGATGCCCACCGGCTGGGCCAGGTTGCTGTGGCGGCTCAAGCGGGGCCAGGCCACGACCGCCCGGGTGCCGCTGATGGGCGTGCGCCGCAAATACCAACGCGGCCCGCTGGGTGCCGCGATCAGTTTCGGCATGATCGACCAGGTGCGTCACGCGCTCCACCGCGACGGGATTCGGCAGGTTGAACTGTCCTGGATTCTCGAGACCAACCAGGGCATGAACTCGCTGATTCACAGCATGGGCGGGGATTTGTACAAGCGCTACCGGATATATGGAGCGGCCATTGACTGACGCGCATCCGCCAATCGACGTGATCGTACTGGCGGGCGATCGTGGGCGGGATGACCCGCTGGCAGTGGCCGCAGAAGTGGCCGGGAAAGCCCTGGTGCCGGTAGCCGGTGTGCCGATGCTGACGCGGGTGCTGGCCTCGCTCGGCCGCTGGCAGCGGCTCGGTCGGCTGATTCTGGTCGCACAGGAACGTGACGATTATCGTGCGGCCGTCGCGGACGCCGGGTTCGACAGCCGTATTGACCTGCGCTGGATGAAGCCGGCGGCGTCGCTGATCGATAGCGTCGAGACTGCGCTGAGCGCCACCGCAAGCGAGTGCAGGATTCTGTTGACGGCCGATCACGCCTTGTTGCGCACCCGCTGGCTTGATGACTTGCTGGGCCGGGCCATGAATCAGCCGGCTGCGTTGTCTGTAGGGCTGGCCGACTGGCACAGCGTCATGCGGCGCTTTCCGAACAGCCGACGAACGCGGTATCGCTTTCGCGACGCCTCGGTGTGTGGTACCAACCTGTTTGTGCTCAAGAATGATCCGGACGTTTTGAACATCCTCTACACGTGGCGCAAGGCAGAGCAAAATCGCAAGAAACCGTGGCGCATCGTGTCCCTGCTGGGCTGGTCAAATCTGGGCCTGTACCTGAGCGGCAGGCTAACTCTGGAGCGGGCGTTTTCCGCGCTGTCTGCCCGTGTCGGCTGCGCGGTGCAGCCGGTGGCCATGGACGACCCGCTCACCGCGGTGGATGTGGACACTCCGGCTGATCTGGAACTTGTTGAAAGGGTCCTGCGTGCCGACGAGGACCAGCGATGCTGATCGAACGCTACCTGGCGCGCGAAATCCTGCGGCCCATCATCGGGATCTTCGTATTTCTGGTTGTGGTGGTGCTGGTGTTCTATGCCAGCCAGTTGCTGGGCCGCGCCGCGCTGGAGGGCCTGCCGATGGATATCGTGCTGCGCATGGCGGGGCTGAGACTGGGTCTGTTTCTCGACGTGCTGG
>SKIE01000093.1 GCA_007116585.1 Wenzhouxiangella sp.
CCGCCCAGATCGAACAGACGAGAGCGTAACCGCTGGCCCTGCGGCGGCAAGTGAATTTCACGCCGGATTCTGCCCTCGCCCACGCGCTCCAGCAGGGCAACGCCCAATCCGTCCAGGCCTTCACCGGTGGTCGCGGATATCCAGACGGCTTCGACCTGCCCTTCGCCATTCCGTTCCACGCTGGCGGCCTGACCGGCCCGGTCGATCTTGTTGTAGACCTTGAGCATCGGCAGCTCACCCGCGCCGATTTCATCCAGCACCTCGTCGACCACCGCCACGGCCTGCGCTCGATCCGGGTCAGAGGCATCGATCACGTGTACGACCAGACTGGCGGCCAGAGTCTCCTCCAGCGTGGCACGAAATGCGGCAATCAGTTCATGCGGCAGGTCACGAATGAACCCGACCGTATCGCTCAGCAACACCGGCGAGCCGGGCAGCGTCTCGATCCGACGTACGGTGGGATCCAGCGTGGCGAAAAGCTGATCTCGTGCCATCACCGACGACTCGGTCAGGCGATTGAACAAGGTGGACTTGCCGGCATTGGTGTAGCCAACCAGGGCAACCAGCGGTATCTCACCGCGCCGGCGCGCCCGACGGCCCTGCTCGCGCCGCTGTTCAACCCGCGCGAGCCGTTCGGTCAGCTGACGAATGCGGTCGCCCAGCAGCCGCCGGTCCGTTTCAAGCTGAGTTTCACCGGGCCCGCGCAGACCGATCCCACCGCGCTGGCGTTCGAGGTGGGTCCAGCCTCGAACCAGCCGCGTCGACAAGTGTTTGAGCTGAGCCAGCTCGACCTGCAGCTTGCCCTCGTGCGAGCGCGCCCGCTGGGCGAAGATATCGAGGATCAGGGTGGTTCGGTCAAGGACGTTGCAGCGCAGCTCACGCGCCAGGTTGCGCTCCTGGATCGGGCTGAGCCGGCCGTTGACCAGCACTAGGGCAATATCTTCAGCCGCAACATACTCGGCCGTTTCGGCCACTTTTCCGGCGCCGACGAAGAATTTTGGATCAGGCCGGTCACGCGGGGCATCCAGTTCAATGACAACATCCAGGCCGGCCGCTTCGGCCAGTCGCCGGAATTCCTCGCGCCACTCGGCATCGTCCCGGACCGAGAGCGCCGGGTGCAACAACAGCGTGCGATTCGACGCCGCACGGGGCGTTTCAGTCTCAATCAGGAGTCTTCTTCCTCCTCGCCAAGCCCGATGCGGACATTGCGCGACGGCACCACGGTCGAAATCGCGTGCTTGTAGATCATCTGGCTGACGGTGTTTTTCAGCAGCACGACGAAATTATCAAATGATTCAATCTGACCCTGCAGCTTGATGCCGTTGACCAGATAAATCGAAACCGGCACGCGTTCACGCCGAAGCGCATTGAGAAACGGATCCTGCAGCGACTGTCCCTTGGACATGTCAATACTCCTTCTTAAAGATGACGTTCGTTATTGTTGACTGTAAGGCACCTTCAGCAAGGATTTGTGCGCAGCGCACAAAATTAGGGCCAACGCCTGATCAGCGCCCGCTGCGGCGGCAAAAACCACCAACCTGCCTGCCCAGCCTCTCTATCGTGAGACTATGCCCGGAATCATACCAGAGCGTCGCGGGAAAACGGCGCAGCGCGGTCAGCTGCCGCTTGGCCAGCTGCCGGGTTGCGGCCGTCACCCGCGCGCGCAACTCATGCTCGGCAAAGCGGCCGTCCAGCATGTCCCACACTTGTCGATATCCGACCGACCGCATGGCTGGATGTTCCACGGTCAGGCCAGGCCGTTCCCGGAGCCCGGCGACCTCGTCAACTAGGCCCGAGCGCAGCATGGCCTCGAAGCGCTCGGCAATACGCTCATGGAGAATAGCGCGATCGGCCGTGGTCAGCACCACCCGCAGGCTGGCAAAACGAGGCCGACGCTTACCCGATTGCCAGCTCGACAGGCTGCGGCCAGTCAGTTCCAGTACTTCCAGCGCGCGCTGCACACGCTGGCGATCCGAGGGCCGGATGCGCGCCGCCGCGACCGGATCCTGCCGCGCCAGTTCGCCATGCAGCGCCTCCCAACCCAGCGTTTCAGCGCGCTCCGCGATCCGACGCCTGACCTCGGGATCGGCCGACGGCAGTGGATCCAGGCCATAGAGCAGCGCGCGGACATACAGCATCGTGCCGCCAACCAGCACCGGCAGCTGCCCGGCAGCCGCGGCGCGCCGCATGGCGGCCTCGGCATCAGCGACGAAGTCGGCCGCCGAATAAGACTGTTCCGGCGAGCGCAGATCCAGCAGCTCGTGCGGGTAACGGGCCAGCAGCGCCGGTTCAGGCTTGGCCGCACCAACGTCCAGGCCCCGATAGACCTGCGCGGAATCCACGCTGATCAGGCGCACGGGGTATTTGTCGCACAGCGCCATTGCTGCGGCCGTCTTGCCGGCAGCGGTCGGCCCCAGCAACAGCACCGCCGGCGGCAGCGCGGCTTCTGCAGCCGGACTACTGCCCACGCAGGAACAGCCGGTCCAGTGACTTCATGTCCAGCTGCACCCAGGTCGGGCGGCCGTGATTGCACTGATCGCTGCGCTCGGTGCGCTCCATATCTCTCAGTAGGCCGTTCATTTCGTCGATATTCAGCTTTCGATTCGCTCGCACAGAGCCATGACAAGCCATGGTCGAGAGCAGGCTGTCAATGACCGCCGCCACCCGGCCACTGTGGCCAAGCTCAACAAGGTCGGCCAGCACATCGCGCACCAGCTGCAGGGCATCACCGCCGGCCAGCAAAGCGGGCACGGCCCGGATCGACACCAGTTCCGGGCCAGCCAGATCAAGCTCGAACCCGAGCCGGGACAGGTCTTCGGCGTGCTCCTCCAGACAGCGCGCCTCACGCCCGCTCACGGCAATCTGCTCCGGCACCAGCAAATGCTGGGCGCGGACCCGATCGGCGTCCCAGGACTGCTTGAGCCGTTCATACACAATCCGTTCGTGCGCGGCATGCATGTCCACGATAATCAAGCCATTGGCGTTTTGCGCCAGCACGTAAACACCATGAATCTGGGCCACGGCAAAGCCCAGCGGCGGACTGTCCTCCAGTGACTCCGGCAGCGGCTCGGACCTGCCGCCATTGGGCTGAAGACGGGCATATTGCGCCACCGCTTCGGCCACGCCGAGGCCCAGGCCGGGCTGCTGGCCACTCGTGGCACCGGGATCGATGTTCGTCCCACGATCCGGGAACGATGCAGGTGCCGCAACGCCTTCGGCCGGACGCGTTTCGGCCAGCGCACGCTGGACCGTGGCAAACAGAAATCCGTGGATTTGCCGGCTGTCTCTGAAACGAACCTCGGTCTTTTGCGGATGCACGTTGACGTCTACGCGCGCCGGATCCATGATCAGATGCAGGACATAGGCCGGATGGCGGCCGTGAAACAGGACGTCCTGGTAGGCCTGGCGCACGGCATGGCCGATCACCCGATCACGCACCAGCCTGCCGTTGACGAAAAAGAACTGCAGATCAGCCTGGCTGCGCGAGAAGCTGGGCCGGGCAATCCAGCCTTGCAGGGCCAACCCGTCATGATGGTTTTCCAGCACCAGCGATTGGCTCAGAAAATCCTGGCCGCAGACCTCGCCCACCCGGCGCTGTCGGCCGGGCCCATCTTCTGCCAGCGGCAGGCGACGAACCGCCCTGCCGTTGTGGTAAAGCTCAAAAGCAGTCGTCGGACAGGCCAGGGCCAGACGCCGGATCAGATCATCGATGTGCCCGAATTCGGTGCGCTCGGTGCGCAGAAACTTGCGCCGTGCTGGTGTATTGAAGAAAAGATCGGACACTTCGACAACCGTGCCCGGCGGCATCCCGCACGGACGAACAGTCGTCAGCCGGCCGTTTTCCGCCTCCACTTCAGCGCCGGCGTCTTCGTCATGCCGGCGCGAGGCCAGGCACAGGCGCGACACCGACGCGATCGAGGCCAGCGCCTCGCCGCGAAAGCCCAGCGTCGACACGGCCTCCAGGTCTTCGAGCGTTCCGATCTTGCTGGTCGCGTGCGGATCCAGCGCCAGCGCCAACTCATCGGCGTCAATACCGCACCCGTCATCGGCCACCCGAATGCGCCGCATGCCGCCCTCATCCACGTCCACGCGGATGCGTTGGGCGCCGGCATCGAGACAGTTCTCCAGTAACTCCTTGACCACCGAGGCCGGTCGTTCGACCACCTCACCGGCGGCAATCTGGTTGACGAGATGGACAGGCAGCTTGCGGATCGGCATGGCCGGAGTTTAAGGGATAGCGACCCGGCCGGGTCAGGCGCAGAACTCAGGACCCGGTCGGGATGACCAGCACCGCGCCCGGATGGATCACATCACCATTAAGGTTGTTGACGGCGCGAATCTGGGAGACGCTGACCTGATAGCGCTGGGCAATCACCCCCAGCGTATCGCCGCGCTGGACGATATGTTCCCGACCGTTGCGGTTGGCGGCAAACCAGGTGCCCTGCGGCGCGGTGCTCCAGAAGTGCTCACGCACACCGTTGGTGATGGCCTCGGCCACGCGCCGGCGGTGCTGGGGCGTGTTGAGATTCTGCTCGTCCTGCGGGTTGCTGATAAAGCCCACTTCGATCAACACGCTGGGCACGTCAGGCGAGCGCAGGACCACGAAATTGGCCCGCTCGACCTGGTTGCGATGACGCCGCCCCACAACACCGAGCTGGCCCAGAATATTTTCCGCCGCATCATTGCTGTACTCCAGCGCGGCACTCTGCGACAGATCCAGCAGCACCGAAGACAGCATGTCGTCGGCCTGATCAAGCTGCACGCCGCCGATCAGGTCGGCCTTGTTCTCGCGCTGGGCCAGGCGTCGGGCTGCTTCGCTGGACGCGCCGCTGCGCGACAGCACATAAACCGAGCTGCCACGAACCCGGAAGTCACGGAAGGCATCAGCATGAATCGACACGAACAGATCGGCCCGGGCCTGCCGGGCGCGCTCGAATCGCTGCTGCAAGGGGATGAAATAATCCCCGGTGCGGATCATGACCGCCCGCATCCCGGGGGTGTCATTGATCTGTCTTTCCAACTCGCGCGAGATCTGCAGCGTGACTGTCTTCTCGAACGTCCCGCCGGGGCCGATCGCGCCGGGGTCCTCGCCGCCATGGCCGGCATCAATCGCAACAATCATGTCGCGCTCGCCGTTGGAAGCCGACCGCGCGACGGCGCGGACTCGCTCCTCGGCGCTGACCGCGCCTTCCGGCACCAGGTCAACCACCAGGCGATGGCCGTACTCGCCGGCAGGATCAAGCAGGAAACTCTGCGGCTGCGCCTTGCCGTCCAGGTCAAACACCACGCGCAGGTCGGTGTCGTTGCGAACACCATGTCTAACCCCGGCGATCACACCGCCGGTGTCCTCGTCAAAGGGCAGCGGGCCACCGGCACGCGTGTCGCGGATATCCACCACCAGCCGGTAGGGGTCTTCCAGAGTAAAGATGCGATAGTCGACGCGCTGATCCAGATCCAGCACTGCTCGCGTGCTGTCGGGACCGGCCCAGATGCGCAGGTTCTGGACCTCACCGGCCGACACCGCGGCCGCAAGCCCCATCAACAACATCATCATTCCCAGTTTGAGCGCACCCACCATGCCATCCGGACGGCTATCAGGAGACTCTATGATGCCCCAGATCAGGCAATTTTTCAATACTAACCGCCAGATACACCTGTTTTCTAGAAAACCACTGACAAACCGCCCGAAACCGTCTGGTAAAGCGAGCGCCCACTAGCGCCGGGGCAGAAAACTCAGCGGGTTTTCCGGCTGCCCATTCCGGCGAATCTCGAAATGCAGCACTTCCTCGTTACGGTCGCTGATCCCCAGCTCCGCAATCGGCTGACCCGCACGCACCGCAGCGCCCTCCTCTACCAACCGGACGCGGTTGTGAGCATAGGCCGATAGCATGGTGTCGGAGTGTTTGATGATGATCAACTCACCGTAACCAATCAACGCCGTGCCGCTGTAAACCACCTGCCCATCAGCCGCCGCGACTACCGGCTGGCCAAGTTCTCCGGCAATGCCTATGCCGCGCCGCGTGGCAGCCGGGTCAAACGGTCGGGTCACTGATCCAGCCGTCGGCCAGCGCCATTCCACGCCGGCCACGCGCCGCGTACCGGACGGCGGCGCCGGGGCATCGGCCGGTATCTCAGCCGGTGGTGCTGGCGTCGGCCCAGGATCAAGCGCGGGTTGCGGCTCAGGCTCGGGCATCGGCTCTGGTTCTTGCGCGGGCGGCGGCGCCGGACGCGGTGCCAGCACGGACACCGGCGGCGCGGGAGAGCGCCGCTCGGCCAGAGCGGGCGGCGGCGCGCTGAGCCGCAGTTCCTGGCCGGGACGAATCAGGTATGGCTCCTCGATCCGGTTCCAGGCCGCGACTTCCCGCCAGTCCAGGCGGTAGCGAAACGCGATCGAATACAGGGTGTCGCCACGGCGGACCTGGTAGACCGTCGGCACCACCACAGTGGCGGGCGGGCGCCTGTCACCGGCCTGCCCCCGATGATCCACCGGGGCTGGGGCGAGCGGTGCGCACGCGCTCAGCAGCAACCACGCGGCGGTCAACCCGAGCAGCCCCAGCAGATGGCCGGTATGCCGGATCATGGGCGCTCAATCCACACCGGGTAACAACGGCACGAAGCTGACCGCACCCAGGGTCTGGCGCCTGAACTCATCACCCTCGCGCACCACTCGAATCAGCGTCTGCTCACCGCCGCTCTGCTCCGGCGCTACCAGGACCCCGCCCTCGCCCAGCTGATCGTAAAGCGCGGACGGAATTTCACCGCCGGCGGTGACCACAATGGCATCAAACGGTGCCTGTCCCGGCCAGCCGGCCAGTCCATCGACATGGCGGGTGTAGATGTTGTGCAAACCCAGCTGATGAAAGCGCTGCCGCGCCGTGCGCAGCAATTCACCAATGCGCTCGGTGGTAAACACCCGTTCTGCGACCTGGGCCAGCACCGCCGCCTGGTAACCGGACCCGGTCCCGATTTCCAGCACACGCTCCAGCGGTTCCTCGCGCAGAATGGCCTCGGTCATCAGCGCCACCACGTAGGGTTGCGAGATGGTCTGGCCGCGGCCAATGGGCAGCGCAGAGTCTTCATAGGCGCGCGAGGCCATCGCCTCGTCGACAAAGCGATGGCGCGGGACAGTGGCAATGGCGGTCAGGACGCGACTATCCCGGATGCCCTTGTCGGCCAGCCGCCGCGCCAGCCGCTGCCGGGTGGCGGCTGACGTCATCCCGACATCCATGTGCCCGTGCGCGGCCAAACTTAAGCCCCGGCCGCTTCCTGCCCGGCCGACCCGGCATCATTGAGCGTCTCGATCCAGTGGCTGACCTGCTCCAGTGCCTGATAGCGGGTCAGATCGACATGAATCGGCGTCACCGAGACATAGCCGTTGCGGACCGCATGGAAGTCCGTGCCCGGACCGTTGTCCTTGTCGCTGCCAGGCGGACCGACCCAGAAAAACGGTCGCCCGCGCGGATCCTCGATCGGGATGACATCGCCGGAGCAGTGACGGTGCCCCAACCGCGTGGTTTCAAAACCGCGGATGCGCTCCCATGGAAGATCCGGCACGTTGACATTGAGGATGGTGTCTGCCGGCAACGGCTCGGCCAGCAACTGACGCATGAGGATGCCGGCCGCCTTGGCCGCAGTCGCGTAGTTGCGCGGCCCGTCACTGCCGAAATCATAAACCAGGGAGACCGCCATGGCCGGCAGCCCGAGGAAACGGCCTTCCATCGCGGCGGCCACGGTCCCGGAGTAGAGCACGTCATCACCCAGATTGGCGCCGGCATTGATGCCGGATACCACCATGTCGGGCTCCTCATCCAGCAGACCGGTGATGGCCAGATGGACGCAGTCAGTCGGGGTCCCGTAGACCTTGTAGCGGCCGTCTTCCTGGCGATCAACCCGGATCGGGTTGTCAAGGGTCAGGGAATTGCTGGCGCCGGAACGGTCACGATCAGGTGCCACGACAGTAACGTGGTCACAGTGCTCGGCCAGACCTTGGGACAACAGCCGGATTCCGGGCGCATACAGCCCGTCGTCATTGGAGATGAGAATATGCATGATCAGTCGGTTTTCGGAAAGCCGTCACTATAATGGAATCGGCGCAGTCCGACAGCATCGCAGGAGCCGGTTGAATGAGTATTGCAGACGATGAACGAGATCTGTTTCGGGCTGAGATTGGCTCTGTTCGACGGGTTCGCAGCCACCGCGACCGCAGCCGTCCGGCAGCCCCCAGGCCGGTGCCTGCACAGCGCCAGCGCGACGAAGCACTGGTGCTCGAAGAACTCGCCAGTGCCCCGGTCGATTTCAGCCAGGTCGAAACCGGTGAGGAAATCAGCTACCTGCGGCCGGGCCTGCAAAAACGCATGCTGACCCGCCTGCGCCGCGGCCACTGGCGGGTTCAGGACGAGCTCGACCTGCACCAGATGAACGTGGCCGCGGCGTCCAGCTCCATGCGGGATTTTCTCGAGCACGCCAGACGGCAGGGCTGGACCTGCGTCAAGATCATCCACGGCAAGGGACTGCGCTCCGGACCGGACGGCCCGCAACTGAAGCGCCTGGCGGCCAGCCTGCTGGCGCGGCACTCGCAGGTCTGCGCCTTCGCCTCGGCGCGCCCCAACGATGGCGGCACCGGCGCGGTCTACGTGCTGCTGGACCGCTGAATCAATGAGGAGCCATTAAGCCCTTGGAAACCCCGTTCGCCGCCATGCTGATGCTGGCCGCGGCCTGCCTGTGGTGGCTGTCGGCCATCCGATCGCGCGACCTGGCCCGATCCGTCGCGGCATCGTTTTGCCAGCGCCAAGGCTGGCAACTGCTGGATCAGACCGTCACCCTGGCCGCCATGTGGCCCGCTAGGGTGGACGACCGCCTGTGCTGGCGGCGGCGCTATCGATTTGATTTCAGCCCCGACGGCGGCAACCGACGCTCGGGGGAACTGATTCTGGAGGGTTACCGGCCAGCACGGATCTCAGCCGAGCTGCCCGACGGCGGTCGCTTGATCGAATAGACATCATGGATTGACCTGTCCAACCTCGACCACGTGGGTTACGTTTCGGGGTTGGAAAATAACACCTTCAACGCAGAGCCATTATCGAGGAGGACAGGTCATGAACCAGTTTACTGAAAAAGCAACGAAGCGTAGGACGGCAGTCAGCAAGTCGGCCGAGGTGGTC
>SKIE01000073.1 GCA_007116585.1 Wenzhouxiangella sp.
ATGGCCGGCCGGGTCATGAAAACGCTGGAAGAAGACGGAATGCTCACGGCATCCGGCAAGACCATCATCGTGCAGGGCAAATACAAGGGCGTCGCAGCCTGAATCTGCCGTTCCGGCCAGGCATTATCGATCCTTGCGGAACCGCTGACCCAGCCGTGTCAGCCAACCCCCCGGCGATGGCGCCGGCGGCAATGCCTCCGGTGCGCGCACCAGAATCAAGGAGACATTGTCACGAGCGCCGGCCGCCAGCGCGGCTTTCATCAACTGACAAGCCAGCGACTCCAGCGGTTTGTCCTGACCCAGGATGGCAACTATTTCGGCATCATCCAGTTCACCGCTGAGACCATCGGAGCACAGCAACAGCATCTCGTTGCACCGCCATTGCCCCGTGATCCGGTCAATCCTCGGCCCCGTTTCGGACTGCAGACCGAGACAATCTGTCAACACATGGCGTCTGGGGTGACGGTTGGCCTCAGACTGGCTGATGGCGCCTGCTTCAACCAGTCGCCCGGGCAGATTATGGTCGCGGGTCAGCATTTCCAACAGTTCGCTGCGGCCATCAAACGCGTAGGCCCGACTGTCGCCTACCCAGACAATTTCATAGCCGCCGTCACGCTCGCGCAGGGCGACGATGGTCGTCCCCATGTCGGCCTTGTCCGGATGTTGTTGCTGATGCTCACAAATCGCCCGATGGGCCTCAAGGATCGCTTCTTCCAGCCTGGCTCCGCGGGTAATGGCGGCCTGCACTGTGGCGCGCGCCAGATCGCTGGCCTCCGCGCCACCGGCATGGCCGCCCATGCCGTCGGCCACAAGCCAGAGGCCGGATGCTTCGTCAACGAGAATGGCATCCTGGTTGCTGGCGCGCACGCGACCGGTATCGGAATGGCCGACGGAGCGCGGCTTGACGATCGTGACAGGAGTCATTACCCCATACAAGCGTAAAATGTGGGCAGAAACGGACAGCCGAACCGGCAAGCCGTTATTCATCAACAAATCGATAGTTCTAATCTACCATGCAAGCAATTGATTCTCGCGTCCGTCTTCGCTGGCGCATTCTGAAGTTCGGCGGCAGTTCGGTGGCGGACCCGCAGCACTGGTCGCATATTGCCCGAAGCGTTCAGTCAGCCCGGGAGTCGGGGATCGGGCTGGTTGTCGTGGTATCGGCCCTGCGCGGCATGACCGATCTTCTCCTGGCCCAGACCAGCGCCGAGACAGCGCAACCCATCGAAGACGTGATGCAAACGGTCACCAACCGGCACCTGGCGCTGGCGCAGGCCGTCGGCGTGCCGAAGCCGGATCTGGGCGCGACGCTGGACACCCTGAAAGCCGCGCTATCGAAGGCCGAACTTTGCCACGACCCCGCGGCCCAGGCTGAACTGCTGGCTCACGGCGAACTGCTGAGCAGCCGCCTCACCATCGAGCTGCTGGCCCACTTGGGCATCGCCAGCCGCTGGCTGGACGCGCGCAAACTGCTGGTCTGTCCCAGCGATGCCAGCCGTTCCGGAGCCGGCCAGTACCTGTCGGCCCACTGCCCGGCCGAGCCCGATCCGGCGCTGGCCGATTCACTTGGCAAGCAGGCCGATTGCTGGGTCATGCCCGGATTCCTGGCTGCCAATGCCCGCGGCGAAACCGTCTTGCTGGGCCGCGGCGGCTCTGATACATCGGCCGCCTGCACGGCCGCCGTGCTGGAAGCCGAACGGGTCGAGATTCATTCTGATGTCCCGGGGCTTTTTACCGCCGATCCGCGCCGCATCCCGGCCGCGCGACTGCTCAAGCTGGTCAGCTACCGCGAGGCCCAGGAACTGGCCGCCATGGGCGCCAAGGCGCTGCATCCGCGCTCGCTGATTCCGCTGACCCAATACCGCATCCCGTTGTGGCTGCGCCAGGTCGACCGGCCTGACTTGGAAGGCACCCGGATAACGCCCGAGGCGCGCGATCACGGCGCGCAGGTCAAGGCCATCGTCCAGCGCAAGGGCATGACCCTGATCGCCCTGGAAGGCATCGGCATGTGGCAGCAGGTCGGTTTCCTGGCCGACATCTTTGCCGAGTTCAAGGCGCTGGGGCTATCGGTTGACCAGGTATCGACCTCCGAATCCAACGTGACCGTGACGCTGGACCCGGGTGCCAACGTGGCCGACCAGGCCACCTTGCGCGAACTGCAACGACGGCTGGAACGTCACTGCCGGGTCGAAATCCTGACCGACTGCGCCACCATCAGTCTGGTGGGTCTGGGCATCCGCACCATCCTGCATCGCCTGGGCCCGGCCCTGGAGGTGTTTGAGCATCGCCGGATCTTCCAGGTCAGCCAGGCGGCCAACGATCTCAACCTGACCTTCGTGGTCGAATCCCGCCATGCCGAGCGCCTGGTCCAGCAGCTCCATCAACAGGTC
Organism: Wenzhouxiangella sp.; assembly: GCA_007116585.1. The sequence continues at coordinate 2,391 of SKIE01000073.1, forward strand.
ATTCCGGGCGGCGTTGGCGGTGACTCGGTATTCGGGCCGACCTGGGAACAGCTGTTCCGGGAGCGCGACCCGGTGCGTTTGCAGCCGCCCTGGTGGCGCGATCAGGCCAAGGCACTGGAAGCGCAGCTGGGCGCGCTGGACAGTGCCTATGTCTACAACCTTGACGAAGTCCGCTCAGCCGCCCGGCGCCTGAAGTCGCTGATGGCAGTCGACCGGGTACTGTATTCGATGAAGGCCAACCCGCACCCGGCCATTCTGGCCACCCTGGCGCAAGCCGGGCTTGGCGTCGAGTGCGTCTCGATTTGGGAGGCACGCCACGCGCTGGCCAGCGCGCCGGCCCTGACGATGGGCGATCTGCTGCTGACAACCAATTTCGCCGGCCGCGCCGAGTTCCGCGAAGCGCTGGATATGGGCCTGCAAGTCACTGTCGACAACATCTACATCCTGGAACACTGGGGCCCCGACCTGGCCGGCCGCAACATCTTTCTGCGTCTCGACCCCGGTTCCGGGCTGGGCCACCACAAAATGGTGCGCACGGCCGGCAGTCACGCCAAGTTCGGCATTCCGCTGGATGAAATCGAGCGCGCGCGCCGGCTGGCCGCGGCCCACGACATCCGCATTACCGGCCTGCACGCCCATACCGGGTCCGGTATTCTGCACCCGGACAACTGGCACCGGACCCTGCAGACGCTGGGTGAGGCCGCCCGCGAACTGGATGACGTCCGTGTCATCAACCTCGGCGGCGGCCTGGGTGTGCCTGACCGGGCCGACGAGTTGCCGCTGGATCTGGCCGCCCTCGATGCCGGCCTGCAAAAACTCAAACATGACCTGCCGAGACCGGTTCAGGTCTGGCTGGAACCGGGTCGCTACCTGGTCACCCAGGCCGGCGTGCTACTGGCCCGGGTCAACCAGATCAAGGGCAAGGGCGAGGTCCGCTACGTCGGCGTGGCCACCGGCATGAACTCCCTGATCCGCCCCGCGCTGTACGGAGCCTGGCACGAGATCGTCAATCTCAGCCGGCTTGATGAGCCTGGCGATCACGTCTACAACGTGGTCGGCCCAATCTGCGAAACCGGAGATATCCTCGGACTGGACCGACTCCTGCCGGAATCCCGCGAGGGCGATGTGCTGCTGGTCGCCAACACCGGCGCCTACGGCGCGGCCATGGCCTCGCGCTACAACTTGCGCGAACCGGCCGTGGAACTGGTTTTTGACCCGGGCCTGACAGCCGAATCGCCCCCGGAATCGGCCGCCGTGCCGTAGCGGTCGGCGAGCACGACGAACTGGTCCTGAATTCGCGCGCGCTCCGTGCGCAGCAGTTCGACCAGTTCGGACTGGTTCCAGAGCAGCGCACGGACGAGGATGCGGTCGCGATAGCGCAACACGTTGCGCCGGTAGCGCAGAGCGACGAACCCGGTCGGCGGCAGGGCGGCCACGTAGGCAATCGTTGCGGCCAGGCCCAGTTCCGACTCCTGCCACAGCCAGAACCCGATCAGCGCATACCAGCCGCCAAAGCCGATCACGCCCAGACCGAAATAGGAGAACAGACGAATGGCTTCGTCCCGGATCAGCAGCGAGCCGAGCCGGGCGAACAGGTAGGGCAGCAGATTGTGGACAAGCCCGAACAACGCGATGGGTGCCATGAGGATGGCGTAGGCGGTCATTTTCAGCCGCAACAGCCGGCCGGTCACCGGCTGCCCGGTGGATTCAGCCAGAGCCTGGCGAACCTCGGTCTGGCGCAGATGGTCGTTGAACCGTTCCACGCTCAGGCGCAGCTCCGAGACCCGCTCCGGATCAGTCTGCCAGGCCCGATCCATCACCTCGCTGACAAACTGGCGGTTATAGACCCTGCGCTGAAAGGCCGCGGCGGTTTCGGCCGAAGCGCGCGAATACAAACCGGCCAGCCGTCCCAGCCAGCGCTTGATGAAGCGCTTGCGCTGCGGCGGTTCGGGGGGCGGCATATCGGCCAGTTCCCCCAGTGACCCCTGCAGGGTGTCACTCAATTCATCAACCAGACGGGCCAGGCGCTCATCCTCCAGATGCAGGGTCTGACGCCGAAGCGCCTGCTGCACATCCTCGGTCAGGCGCTGGATGGCCGCTTCCGGGTCTTCGCGATGCAAATCGGCATAGTCACTGACCCGAATTGGCCGGCCAAAACGCAGCAACACCGCCGAGCCCAGAAACTCGCGATGTTCCAGATTGACGCCGGCCGGCACGATGACCAACCCCAGCCCGTAGCCCTGACGCGCCTCGGCGCCCAGCGCAATGCGAGCAACGCCGGTGCGGAGTTGGCCGACCCGCAGCCGCGGCGAGTTGCGCCCCTCCGGAAACACGCCCACGCAGGCACCCTGATCAAGCAGATCAAAGACCTGGCTGAACACCTCGCGATTGCGGTCGGCGTGATCACCCACCTCGCTGCGACGATAGACCGGAATCGCGCCAAGCGTGCGAAACAGGGCCGCGAGCAGCGGGAAGCGAAACAGGCCGGAGCGGGCCAGATAATGCACCGGGCGCCGGATCTGGGTCGACACAATCACCCCGTCGAGAATGGAGCTGGGATGGTTGGCGGCCACGATCACCGGACCTTCGGCAGGCAGACGTTCGCTTCTGGCCGAGCGGATGTCGACAAAGTACAGACGGGCGGCCAAGCGCAGAAACCAGACCAGCAGAGCGTACAATTTCATGGCCTGCTCATCATGCCCCAAAGCCGGGCCGAAGTGGACAGCACTCGCGTGGTCAGTCAATTGACAAACTGGGCTATCCTCTCAACAGTCCAAACACGCCACCTCGCCGCCCGCCACGCATGAGCAAGACCTACCAAGCCGCCGATATCGAAGTTCTGCAGGGCCTGGAGCCGGTGCAGCGCCGACCCGGCATGTACACCGATACCGTCCGTCCCAACCATCTGGTGGCCGAGGTGGTCGACAACGCCGTCGACGAAGCGCTGGCAGGCTATGCCAAATCAATCGAGGTCACCCTGCACGGCGACGGCTCGATCGAGGTGGTTGACGACGGTCGCGGCATGCCGGTCGATCCGCACCCGGAACACAAGCTGCCGGGTGCCGAGCTGATCCTGACCCGGCTGCATGCCGGCGGCAAGTTCTCGGGCAACAACTACAAGTTCTCCGGCGGACTGCACGGCGTCGGGGTCTCGGTGGTCAACGCGCTCTCGAGACGACTGCAGTGCCGGATCAAGCGCGACGGCAAACTGCATGAAATCAGCTTTGAGCATGGCGCCACACAACAGCCACTGACCGTGATCGACCAGGTTGGCAGGCGCAACACCGGCACTACCGTTCACTTCTGGCCGGATCCTAAATACTTCGATTCAGCCAACATATCGCGCCCGCGCCTGAAACATCTGCTCAAGGCCAAGGCCATTCTGTGCCCGGGCCTGAGCGTGCGCCTGGACGACCAGGCCAACGGCGAGCGCGAGACCTGGCAGTACGAGGACGGCCTGACCGATTATCTGAAAGAAACCCTGGCCGACCAGGAATGCCTGCCGAATGCCCCCTTTACGGGTGATTTTTCCGGGGCAGACCAGGAAGCGGCCTGGGCGCTGAGCTGGGTACCCGAAGGCGAACTGCTGCAGGAGTCTTACGTCAACCTGATCCCGACCCCGGCCGGCGGCACCCACACTAACGGCCTGCGCACCGGGCTGATCGAAGCCTTGCGCGAATTCTGCGATATACGCAGCCTCCTGCCGCGCGGCGTCAAGCTGGCCCCTGAAGACGTGTGGGAACGCCTGAGTTTTGTCCTGTCCATCAAGCTGGCCGATCCGCAATTCTCGGGCCAGACCAAGGAACGTCTGAGCTCGCGCGCCGCGGCCAGCTTTGTCTCCGGCGTGGTCAAAGATGCATTTTCCCTGTGGCTGAACAAGCACGTCGCCGACGGTGAGGCGATCGCGAAACTGGCCATCGACAATGCGCTCAAGCGCCAGAAATCGCGCAAGCAGGTCGCCCGGCGCAAGGTCACGGCAGGCCCCGCGCTGCCCGGCAAACTGGCCGACTGCGCTTCCACCGACCTTGAAGAGACCGAGCTGTTCCTGGTCGAGGGCGATTCGGCCGGCGGCAGCGCCAAGCAGGCCCGAAACCGTGAATATCAGGCGATCATGCCGCTCAGGGGCAAGATCCTCAACACTTGGGAAACCGATCCGGACCAGGTCCTGCGCTCGCAGGAAGTGCATGATCTGGCCATCGCCATTGGCGTTGACCCGGGCTCGGACGACCTGAACAAGCTTCGTTACGGAAAGGTCATTGTCCTGGCCGATGCCGACTCGGACGGCCTGCATATCGCCACCCTGCTTTCGGCGCTGTTTCTCAAGCATTTCCGGCCCTTGGTCGAAGCCGGCCGCGTGTTCGTGGCCATGCCGCCGCTATACCGCATTGACGTGGGCAAACAGACCTTCTACGCCCTCGACGCGGAGGAACGCCGCGGTCTACTGGCCCGGATCGAGGCCGAGAACCTCAAGGGCAAGGTCAGCGAAACCCGTTTCAAGGGACTGGGCGAAATGAACCCGCTGCAGCTGCGGGAGTCGACCATCGACCCGGACACGCGCCGGCTGGTGCAGCTGACCATTGATGACGCGGCAGCGACCGAGTCGATCATGAACATGCTGCTGGGCAAAAAGCGTGCCTCGGATCGCAAGCTGTGGCTGGAGAAAAAGGGCAATCTGGCCGAGATCGAGGTCTGATCAATCCGGCTTCACGAGACAGCGGCACAACCCTGTGTCTAATGGCGCCATGAAGACAAATTCTGAGCGTAAACAACGGCGGCGCATCCTGGCCGCAATGGGCCTGGCACTGCCCGGACTGTGCCTGCAGGGCTGTCGTGGCGATACGGCAAACGCCGGAGAACAACCCAGCCAGCCGTTTGAGCCGCTGGAACTGACCAACGCGCAGTGGCGGGAGATTCTGACGGCCGAGGAATACAGAATCCTTCGACGCGAGGGCACCGAGCCGGCGTTTTCCAGCCCGCTGGATGCCGAGTACGGCGACGGCACTTATGTCTGCGCAGGCTGCTTCCTGCCGTTGTTTGCCAGCGCCCACAAATATGACTCGGGCACCGGCTGGCCCAGCTTCTGGCAGCCAATCAACGAGGCGCACATCGGCACCAAGCGCGACTTCCGCCTGATCATTCCGCGTATCGAGTATCACTGCGCGCGCTGCGGCGGCCATCAGGGCCATGTTTTCGAAGACGGTCCGCCACCCACCGGCCAGCGCTGGTGCAACAACGGGGTGGCCCTGCGTTTCGTGCCCGCCGGTGAAGCCCTGCCGGCGTTGCGGACAGCGGCTTGAGCGAACTTGCAGAGAGGTGGAGCCTGCATGAACGTCGATAGTACTTTTGGCAGATCACGTCTTGGACTCAGCCTGGTCGCCGCACTGCTGCTGTTGCTGTCCTTCCCAAGTTGGGCGGATGAAGAGCGCGAACTGGCACGGGCCACTTTCGCCGGCGGCTGCTTCTGGTGCATGGAGCCGCCCTACGACAAAATGGACGGCGTGATTGACACGATCTCGGGCTTCAGCGGCGGCCACGTCTCCAACCCCACTTACGACGAAGTCGTGCGCGGCGGCACCGGACATATCGAAGTCGTGCAGGTGGTCTATGACCCGACGGTGGTGAGCTATGAAGAGTTGCTCCACGTCTTCTGGCGCAATATCGATCCATTTCAGTCCGACGGACAGTTCTGCGACCGCGGCCCCATGTATCGCTCCGCGATTTTCGTCCAAGACGAATCACAGCGTCAGGCCGCGACCGCCTCGCTGGATGAGGTGGCCATGCTCGGACTGTCCGACCAGCCCATCGACACCCGAATCCTCGAGTTCGACGCCTTCTACCCGGCCGAGGAATACCACCAGGGCTACTATCTGAAAAACCCGGTGAGGTACCGCTACTACCGTTGGCGCTGTGGCCGCGATCAACGCCTTGAAGAAATCTGGGGCGACGAGGCCGGCGGCCACTCGTAGGTAATGCATCATGACTTTCGACCGATTGCCCGTTTGCGCTCAAACGGGCATGATGTCGGCAACCGTTAAATCTATTATCTTGAGGAAAAGAATGTCTTGTGGCTCATTGTCCCGCTATCTGACCCTGCTGGTGCTGCTTTTTGCATCAAGCCTCCTGGCCGCTGATTCCGGTCGCATCCAGCACGTCACCACCGTCGAAGGCATCAGCGAGTACCGCCTCGACAATGGCCTGCGCATTCTCCTGATGCCCGACCAGAGCCGGTCCACCGCGACCATCAACATCACCTATTTCGTCGGCTCAAAGCACGAGAGCTACGGCGAGACGGGGATGGCTCATCTGCTTGAGCACATGCTGTTCTACGGTACGCCCGACCATCAGGACATCAAGGCCGAGATCTCCGAGCGCGGCGGCTTTGCCAACGGGACGACCTGGTATGAACGCACCAACTACTTCCAGACCCTGCCGGCCGGGGAAGAGAACCTGGAATGGGCGATTCGCATGGAAGCCGATCGCATGGTCAACTCGATCATCGATGAAGACGATCTGGCCTCCGAAATGACCGTGGTGCGCAATGAATTCGAGATGGGCGAGACCAACCCGTTCAGCGTACTCATGCAGCGCACCATGGCCACGGCCTACCTGTGGCACGGCTACGGCCGGTCGACTATCGGCGCACGCTCCGACATCGAAAACGTGCCCATCGAGCGCCTGCACTCCTTTTACCGGCGCTACTACCAGCCCGACAA
>SKIE01000099.1 GCA_007116585.1 Wenzhouxiangella sp.
GGCGCTCTCCACACGTGCCGCTGCAGGTCGGTGACCTTGAACCAATGGTTCAGGTGGGTTGGCTCTCCAGGCCATCAGGCAACTCGCCGTAAAACAAGCTGCACACCGGTCCCGGAAGCCGCCATCCCTAGGTCGTAAAGTAGGGACAAGGCATATTACGTTCCTGCTGGCGAACACCGCAGAGAGCGCCTGTATTCCACTCTATTCCGATCCGACAAATTGGTCAAGCTGGGTCGCCAAATCCTCGATACGGCGGTCGATCTTGTCGCCGCGCTCAGCAATATCCTGGCGCAGGCGCAGGAGTTCTTCGGCCAGGTTGAGCGCACACATCACGGCGATCTTGTCCACGGAGCTGACTCGACCAGAATCGCGAATATCGCGCATCTGCTGGTCCACAAACAGCGCGGACTCCATCAGCGCGCGCCGCTCTGCCGGCGTGCAGGCCACGCGGTACTCGCGCTCCAGAATGCGAACGGTGACAGGCTCTGCGACAGCCATGGGACTCTCCTGTGAAATTTTCAGCCCGGCAATTATCCGGCCGATTCCAGCGCCTTGAGGCGCTCGATCATAGCTTCGACGCGCGACCGGGCTTCTTCGTTACGCTGGACCAGCCCTGCTCGTTCCGAGACCAGGGTTTCCTGGCGCGCCTTGAGCGAGCGGTTCTCTTCCTCCAGCGCTCGCAAACGATTGATCATGACCTCCAGACCCGCCTGCAAACGGTCCAGATCGGCCGAGGTTCGAGACAGCGAATTCATGAAAGATCCCCGAGCCTTGGATACAAGTCCCTAATCATAGAACCGAAGGCGTATCCGACACAAGCGCGAGCTTCGCAATGCGCGGGTAGCTGACAGTGCCGGTGATACACTTTAACAACTAGATTTCCACGCTCTGACAATTGCAATCGCCCATGTCCGATCAGGATGCCCAACTGGCCTGGATTCTGGCCCTGTCAGCCGCAGCCGAAGCCAGCGGTGTTGCCGAAACTCATGGCCTGGTGATCGGCCTACTGTGCGCGCGCCCCGACCAGTCGGAGGACGAAGTCATGCGCCACCTGGCCGCCCTGCAGGTAGGCGACTGGGATAACGACTCGGTCAAGGAAGGACTGGCGCCTGCGGTGCTGGCGCTCAGGACGGATCTGGACGCCGGCGACTTACGTTTCAGGCCTTTGTTGCCGACCGACGAGCAGCCGCTGACCGACCGCACTCGCTGTCTGGCCGCCTGGTGTTCCGGCTTTCTGACCGGCTTCGGTGCCGGCGAGCCATCGGTCAGCGAGGAGGAAGGCCGCGAGGCCCTGCAAATGCTTGAACAGATTGCGCGGGCCGCCACCGACACCGAATCCGACCAGGAAACCGAAGAAAACGCCTACTCGGAGCTGGTCGAGTTCGTGCGGGTAGCGGTGTTGCTGCTGCGCGAAGACAACAGCATGACGGCCCCATGATCCGCAACGAAGAGTTTCTGACCCGCCGCCGGCGCCTGATGACCGAAGTCGGCTCGGGCAGCATGGTAATCGTCGCCAGCGCGCGCGAAGTCTTGCGTAATGGCGATTCCTGTTTCCCGTTTCGTCAGGACAGTGACTTCTGGTATCTGACCAACCTCAACGAACCGGAAGCCGTCCTGGTGCTGGTGCCCGGCAGAGAGCAAGGCGAACAGCTGCTTTTTTTACGCGAGCGCGACCCGGAACGGGAGCGCTGGGACGGACCACGATTGGGCCTGGACGGCGCCCGCTCCGAGTTGGGCATGGATGACGCGTTCCCGATTCAGGATCTTGACGACATCGTGCCGGGCCTGATGGAGGGCTGTGATCGTCTGTACCACCTGGTGGGTAAGGATCCTGCCTTTGACCAGCGCGTGCTGGGCTGGCGCAACCGGCTCCGGGCGCAATCCAAGGGTCAGAAAGGCCCTGGGGAATTCGTCTCGCTAGAACACCTTCTGCACGAGCAGCGCCTGATCAAATCCAGCGACGAGACCCGCTGCCTGCGTCGGGCGGCAACCATTGCTGCAGGCGCCATGACCCGCGCCATGCGAACCTGCCGCCCGGGCCTCACGGAATCCGAAATCCAGGCTGAACTGATGCATGAATACCAGCGCCACGGGATGCCGAGCTCCTATCTTCCCATCGTTGCCGGTGGGGCCAACGCGCTCATCCTGCACTATATTGCCAATGACCAGCCCCTGCCTGATGACGGCCTGCTGCTGATCGATGCCGGCTGCGAATATCTCGGCTACGCGGCGGATATTTCCCGCACCTTCCCGGTGAATGGACGCTTCAGCCCGCCCCAGCGCGACGTCTATGACATTGTGCTGGCGGCGCAGGCGGCGGCGATCGACTGCGTGCGCATCGACCTTGCGTTCGATGCCTTCCACAACGCGGCCGTGCGCACACTGACACAGGGCCTGATCGATCTTGGCCTGCTGTCGGGCAGCCTTGAGGACAACATCGAACAGGAAACATATCGGCGCTTTTACATGCACAAGACCGGCCACTGGCTGGGCCTTGACGTGCATGACGTCGGCGAGTACCGCGTCGATAATCAGCCTCGCCTGCTTGAACACAACATGATCGTGACCGTCGAACCCGGTCTGTACATCGGTGCTGAGGACGATATTCCCGAGGCCTTGCGTAACATCGGGGTACGCATCGAGGACGACATCCGCGTGACCCGCAGCGACCCTGAAGTATTGACTCGAGGCGTGGTCAAGACCGTCAGCGACATCGAGCGGGTCATGCAGGCATGAGCCGGTTCGACGCGGTGCTTGCCGGAGGCGGCCTGGTCGGCGCGGCGCTGGCGGTGGGTCTGGCCCGGGCCGGACGTCGGGTGGCCGTACTGGAACCCACGGAGCGCCAGGCCAACCATCAGCCCAGCTACGACGACCGCACCCTGGTCATCAACGCCGCCTCGCTCAATATCCTTTCCGGCCTCGGATTACTGCCGGATCACCTGACCCGCGCTCCGGTGCGCAAGATCCGCATCTCGCGCGAGGGCGGTTTCGGCCGGCTGAACTTGAGCGCGGCAGACTATCAATGCGACCGGTTCGGCGCCGTCATCGTGGCGCGCGAACTGGGCAACGTAATGCTGAAGGCGCTCGACGACTCACCGCTGATCACCCAACTGTGTCCAGCCTGCCTGGAAACGTTTTTCGTCGAGGACGATCAAGTCCGGATCCGACTGGCCGATGGATCGGTCGTCCATACACGGTTACTGATCGGGTCGGACGGAACGCGCTCCATGGTGCGACAGATTGCCGGTCTTCAGTCCGAGCATCACGACTACGAACAGTCGGCCATGGTCTTCAATGTCCGTGCTGACCACGCGCCTGCCGACACCGCCTGGGAGCGCTTCACGCCCAACGGCCCGCTGGCGCTGTTGCCGCAGGTAGAGCAACGCCTGGGCGTGGTCTGGATTGATCGCAGCCAGGCCATTGATCAGGCCATGCAGTGGGATGACGCGCGCCTGCTTGCAAAGCTCGCCCCGCGCTTGCCCGGCTCGGTCGGTGGCGTCTCGCGACCGGGCCGCCGCGCCCGCTATCCGCTGGTGCGGCAGCATACGCCTCACCCTGTCTCAGACCGGGTGGTCGTCGTGGGTAATGCCGCCAACAGTGTCCACCCGGTATCGGCCCAGGGCTTCAACCTGGGCTTGCGTGATGTCGCAGCGCTGATTGAGCATCTGGTCGACGCCGAAGATCCCGGCGCACAATCCGTGCTGGAACGCTACGCACGGGCTCGCCGCGAGGACCATGCGGCCACCATTCGCTACACTGACACTCTGGCGCGGGCCTTCACCAATCCGTCGCTGTTGGCGCGCTTCGGCGCGGGCATCGGGCTGGCGGCGCACGCCGCCTCACCCTCGCTGGGTCGCCGACTGGTTCATGCCGCAATGGGCTTCCGCGATCCCGTCACGCGCCTGGCGCGCGGGCTGGCATGAACATGACCACGCTGGATGTCGACATCCTGATTATCGGCGGCGGCGTTGCCGGCGCCACTTGTGCTGCATTGCTGGCCCGGCAGAACCATCGAGTCGCCCTGATCGATGGACGTCGACCCGAATTCGAGCCGGCCGAGGGCGAGTTCGATCTGCGCGTTGTCGCCATCAGCCCCGGTTCTCAACGAGTACTGGCCGCCACCGGCGCCTGGTCGAAGCTGGCAACCAGGCGGCTGGCGCCCTACCGCAGCATGCAGGTTCACTCTGAAGGCCTGTCCGTCAAGTTCGAGTCCGCCGATCACGGGTTGCCGGAACTGGGCTGGATCGTTGAAATTCCGGCACTTGAAACCGCGCTCTGGAAAACCCTGGAAGCGATGGACGGGTTTGAATTACTGGCCCCGCGCCGCTGGACCGAGTTGGAGCAGAGCGCAGAAACGGTGAGGATTCGCCTGGCCGATGGCTCCAGCGTACGAGCCGGCCTGGTGGTCGCCGCCGACGGGGCGCGCAGCCGCGTGCGCCGGCTGGCCGCCCTCGACGCCGACGAATGGCACTACAACCAGCATGCCCTCGTTGGCCCGGTTAGCACTACCACGCCGAACACCGGCATCGCCTGGCAGCGTTTCACCGAGCATGGCCCCCTGGCCTTACTGCCGCTGCCGGACGGTCGCTCATCCATCGTCTGGTCACTGCCCACCGAGCAAGCAGAGCGGTTTTTCCAGGCATCAGACGACGATTTTGTTGCCGAACTGAACCGCCATCAGGACTCGCCGTTCGGCGCTGCCTTGTCGGTCGGTCGGCGCGGCACCCTGCAACTGGTGCACCGTCGCGCCCGCAAACTGGTCAAGCAGCGCCTGGTGCTGCTCGGCGACGCGGCCCGCTCGGTCCACCCGCTGGCCGGCCAAGGCCTGAATCTCGGCCTGATGGATGCCGCCGCGCTGGCCGAAGTCATGGATTCAGAAGCCGCGTTTGAGACGAGGCAGGCCCTGGCGCGCTACGAGCGCTGGCGACTGAGTGCCGGCAGTCTGATCGGCGGCGGCATTCACGCCATCAACGAGACCGTGCGCGCTCCCGGCGGGCTCGGACGGCATGCCCTCGGTGCCGGCTTTGCTGTCGCGGCTCGCGCCTGGCCATTGCGGGAGGCCTTTGTGCGTCATGCCTGCGGCATCGACAGCGACAGCCCGCGTCTGGCTCGGGCGGAGGCGAGCATTCCTTGATGGCTCGCGTTGATGGCTCGCGAGGCAGCAGACGACATCTCGGCTCAGTGGCGCTTCTGCTAGCATAACGAGCTTGATGACGCCATCTGGAAGACTCTGACGTGCCCCATCCTTTCATCAACATCGCCTCGGAAGCCGCACGCAAGGCGGGTGGCCTGATGCGCAAATATCGTGACCGGCTGGACGGCATTCCGGTTGAGCGCAAGGCGCGGCACGACTATGTCAGCGATGTCGATCGGGCCTGTGAGCAGATCATTCGGGAACATATTCTTCGTCTGCACCGTGACCATGCCGTGCTGGGCGAGGAAAGCGGACAGACCGGCCAGAGCGACCATCTCTGGATCATTGATCCACTGGACGGCACCAGCAATTACCTGCGCGGGATCCCGCACTTTGCGGTGTCGATCGCTTTAAAGATCAAGGACCGGATCGAACATGGCGTGGTCTACGACCCCATGCGCGACGAGATGTTTACCGCCAGTCGCGGCGAGGGGGCTTTTCTCAACGACAAACGCATCCGGGTATCGGGCCGCCGTGATCTCGGTGGTGCCGTGCTGGCCACCGCCTTTCCGTTTCGCACCCGTCGCCTGATGCCCGCCTACCAGGGCATGTTCGAGGCCCTGTTCGACAAGATCGAGGATATCCGCCGCGCCGGCACCGCTTCGCTGGATCTGGCCTACGTGGCCTGCGGCCGGCTGGACGGCTACTGGGAGTTGAACCTGAAGCCCTGGGACATTGCCGCCGGCGCTTTGCTGGTACAGGAGGCCGGGGGCGTGGTCATGGATATCGCCGGAGGCGAACGCTGGCTCGACAGCGGCCACATCATTGCCGCCCCGTTCAAGCTGATCACGCCCATGCGCCATGCCATCGAGCCGCACTTGAGTGATGGTATTCGGGCGAAACTGGAGCGGGCGGGCTGACCGGCGAGCCGGATCAGGCCAGGATCATCCCCCGTCAGTCCGCATCAGCCGCTTGGGCTTGAGGCCACCGCGGCCGTCTCCCTCGCCGATGCCGACAAAGTCTTCTGCCCCGTAAACGCGCAGCAGGCCGTCGGGCCTCTCGATCACATCCGTCAACCGCTGACCCATTTTCAGCCGGGTGACCTGCTCCTCCGTCAGCGACAGCGCGGGCAAATGGTACAGGGCTTGATCGGCCGGTTTAAGCAACGCGCAGGCCTGCTCACGATCCAGCCTCATCAGCTCATCCAGATCAACCGTGTCCCGGATATCGAACGGCGCGCTGCGGGTGCGGCGCAGGCCGCTCAAATGCGCGCCACAGCCCAGCAATTCGCCCAGGTCCCGGGCCAGCGAACGGATGTAAGTGCCTTTGGAGCAATGCACACCAAGGCGCAAGCGCTCGCCGTCCCAGCCCAGCAGGGCCAGCTCATGGATGGTGACGGCACGCGCCGGCCGGTCGACGATCTCGCCGCGTCGGGCCTTGCGGTAGAGGCGCTCCCCACCCTGTTTGAGGGCAGAGTACATCGGCGGGATCTGCTGAATGGGGCCGCGAAAACGACCCAGCGCCTGCTCCAGCTGTGCTTCGGTGAGATCAGGCACCGGCTCTTTTTGAGTCACCTCGCCTTCGGCGTCATCGCTGTCTGTGCGAGCGCCCAGCCGCACTTCAGCCAGATAGGCCTTGTCACTATCGAGCAGGTAGCCTGCGACTTTGGTCGCTTCGCCGAAACACAGCACCAGCAATCCGGACGCCATTGGATCCAGCGTGCCGGCATGGCCGGCTTTACGGATGCCCAGCACCCGCTTGGCCTGGCCGAGTGCAGCATTGGAGCTCAAGCCCGACGGCTTGTCCAGAAGCAGAATGCCGGATTTGGTCGACATTGATGGAGGCACAGCAGAGGACTCACGCCGGCAACGCCAGCCGGCTAATCTCCAGTTTTACGCGCGGCTGCCAACAGCTGTTCGATGCGCTGGCCTGACTCCGAGGAGGTGTCGTGGATAAACTTCAGCGCCGGGGTCAGGCGCAAGCGGATGCGGCTGCCGAGGTCACGCCGCACCCGACCAGCATGCTCGTTCAAAAAGCGGATAATCTCGGGCGCCTGCTCGATCTCCAGCACGGCGACATAAACCTTGGCATGGCTGAGATCACGGGCTACCTCGACATCGGTCAGGCTGATCAAACCCTGCGGCAGCTCGTACTCGAACGAGCGGTGCAGGATATCGGCCAATTCGCGCCGCAGCAGACCCGCGACGCGTTCAGAGCGAGGGCCGGCCATCAATCCAGCGTCCGCTGCACTTCAACACGCTCAAAGCACTCGATCTGGTCGCCCGGCTTGACGTCGTTGTACTGCTTGACGCCAATCCCGCACTCGGTACCGGCCTGGACCTCACTGACGTCATCCTTGAACCGGCGCAGCGATTCCAGTTCGCCTTCGAAGATGACCACGTTGTCGCGCAGCACGCGGATGGGATTGGCCCGCTTGACCGCGCCCTCGACAACCAGACAGCCGGCGATGGCGCCGAGCTTGGAAGAACGGAACACGTCCTTGACCTCGGCCAGGCCAATGATCTGTTCCTTGACCTCGGTGCCGAGCAGACCACCGATGGCTTTCTTGACATCGTCGATAGCGTCGTAGATCACGCTGTAGTAATTCAGATCGAGATCGGCTTCCTGAATGATCTTGCGCGCCGCGGCATCAGCACGCACATTGAAGCCGATAATCACGGCGCTGGAGGCCTGGGCCAGACTGGCGTCAGACTCAGTGATACCGCCAACACCGGACGACACCACGTTGACCTTGATTTCGTCAGTCGACAGCCTTGTCAGCGCATCACGCAGAGCTTCGACCGAGCCCTGCACGTCGGCCTTGATGACCAGATTGACGTTCTGCAATTCACCCGTGGCGCCTTCGCCCATCTGGTCGAACAGGTTCTGCAGCTTGGCGGCCTGCTTCTCGGCCAGGCGTCCTTCACGCGCCGACTGCTTGCGCTGATCGGCTGCTTCGCGCGCCTTGCGTTCGTCGGCCGCGGCCAGGACATCATCGCCGGCGTTAGGCACGCCGGACAGGCCCAGCACTTCGGCCGGAATCGAGGGTCCGGCCTCTTCGATCGGCTGACCGGCCTCGTCGAACATGGCGCGGACGCGTCCATATTCTTCCCCGGCCAGGATCATGTCGCCACGACGCAGCGTACCGTCCTGAACCAGGATGGTCGCCACCGGTCCGCGACCCTTGTCCAACGCCGACTCGACCACCACGCCGCGGCAGCGGCGTTCGGGCGCGGCCTTGAGTTCCAGCACTTCGGACTGGACCAGAATGGCCTCGAGCAAGGCATCGATCCCTTCCCCGGTAATCGCTGAAACCGGTACGAAGATCTCCTCACCGCCCCACTCTTCCGGCACCACTTCTTCGGCCGAGAGCTCGGACTTGACCCGGTCCATGTCGGCTTCGGGCTTGTCGATCTTGTTGACCGCCACGATCAGCGGCACCCCGGCAGCACGCGCGTGCTGGATAGCTTCCTTGGTCTGCGGCATGACGCCGTCATCGGCCGCCACAACCAGAATGACAATATCGGTCGCCTGGGCACCACGAGCACGCATGGCGGTAAAGGCCGCATGGCCCGGGGTATCCAGGAAAGTCACCACGCCATTCTCGGTCTTGACGTGATAGGCGCCGATGTGCTGCGTGATGCCACCTTGTTCCCCAGCCGCAACCTTGGCCCTGCGAATATGGTCGAGCAGCGAGGTCTTGCCGTGGTCGACATGCCCCATCACGGTTACGACCGGCGGCCGAGTCGCAGTGGCAACGTCCGTTTCTTCCTCTTCGGCCACCAGTTCCTGCTCGATATCACGAGCCTCGGCCTGACGTGCGTCGTGGCCCATCTCTTCAGCCACCAGGATGGCGGTGTCCTGATCCAGCGTCTGGTTGATGGTGACCATACTGCCCATGCCCATCAGGGTCTTGATCACTTCACCAGCCTTGACTGCCA